>NZ_RZSJ01000028.1:0-21919 GCF_003998025.1 Mesorhizobium sp. M8A.F.Ca.ET.021.01.1.1 | reverse complement strand
AGAATGCCTTGCCGAGGCGGGCATCGACCGAGTGCCGGTTGCCGCCGCGAATGACGAAGAACAGCAGGATCGCGGCCCACAGGAGCGATTTTTCAGCGCCCGAGAAGCCCTGGCCCATGGTGACCCAGTGGAACCAGACGGTCACCAGCAGCACGAACAGGCCGGCAAAGGCGGCGGGCCGCGTCAGAAGACCGATGGCGATCAGGATGCCGCCGAAGAATTCGGCACAGGCCAAAAGCAACGACCAGAAGGCGCCGGGATAGAAGCCCAGGCCTTCGACCATTTCGGCGGCGCCGAAAGGGTTGGCGATCTTCTGCGAGCCGTGGATGGTGAGGAACGCGCCGGCGATGACGCGCAGCACGGTTTCGCCTGCATCATGCAGCGACGAATACAGCCGGCCAAGCGTCGGAATGATCAGCTTGCCGTGGGAGGGGTCGGTGGTCGCGGACATCGGAGCTCCTGTTTTGTGACAATGCCTTTCGCAAACGCCGGAGGGTTGCAACCAAGTCAAGTTAACAAAAGTTAACTTTTGAAATCATGTTTTGGCGTCACGAACGAGAAATGCAGAAAACCCCGCCGAGGCGGGGTTTTCCGGGTGACATCCATGAGGTGTCAGGGGCCGACGAGCGGCCTGACCTGAGACGGTATCAGGAGGGCGTGAAGCAAGTACGCCCACCCCAGCCCTGAACATCCGACATGGTGCCACCAACCTTCTTGCAGGCGGCGATGAAATCAGCGCTGCAGTTGGCGAATTTGGCGTGGCCGTTCTTGCAGTAGTGGTCCTCGGTGGCGCCGCCGCTCGGCGCGGTGATGACGCCCGGATTGGCCGGCTTGACCGGTGCGGCCTTCAAATCGGCCGCCTGCGTGGCGCCCATGAAGGAACCGAGCAGGAGGACGGCGGTCAGGATGGTGGTCTTGGTATTGGTCATGATGATCTTCCTTGATTCGAGGTTGTGTTTCCGGGACGCGAAGGGCGATGCCTTTCGCGCGGAGCAGACTTTCGATTGGATTTTGCTGTTCCCCGGTCTGGATCGGGCAAGCACGCCTTGCCCTGCACAAACGTTGGTCGCCCGAGCGTCGGAAAAGGTTCAGGGCAAACGCAAAAAAGCGCGCACAACCGCGCCTCGGGCGGGGAGGGTCATGTAACTATCTGAAAATAATAGAAATTATTCAGGCCGAATAGCGCTCGGCGAATTCGGAGATGCGCTGGATCACTGCTTTGGGCGCGGTGATGCCGCGCGCCTGCGCCTTCTCCGCCGCTTCGGCCCGGGCACGGCCGGGCACATGCACGCCATAGCGCCGGCGCAGTCGGTCGAGCTGGTCTTTCATGCGCTGCTCGAAATCGGGATCGAGCAGCTTGGGCTCGACCGCAAGCACGAACAGGCCGGTTCCCGGACTGTCGGGGCCGCCACTGAACCACGGCGCGTCGAGCGACCAGTTGGCGCCCGACAGGCCCGCCGCCAGCACCTCGACCATCAGAGCGATGTTGGCGCCGCGCTGGCCGCCAAAGGCAAGCATGGCACCCTTCATGGCGGCGGCTGGATCGGTCGTCGAATTGCCGCTGGCGTCCAGCGCCCAGCCTTCGGGGATCTTCTTGCCGTCTTCCGCGGCCTTGCGGATGTTGACGAAAGCGGTCGCGCTCGACGACTGGTCGATGACCAGCGGCGCGCCGTCGGCGGCGGGCGCGGCGAACGACATCGGATTGGTGCAGTAGACCGGCTTGACCGAGCCCGAGCCGGCCAGGACGGCCGGTCCATTGGTGGCGGCAAAGGACACCAGCCCCTGCGCCGCCAGCCGGCCGGTGAAGTAGCCGAGCGCCCCGCACGTATAGGCGTTCTTCTGCGAGAAGATGGCGACGCCGAACAGTCTTGCCGCCTTGGCGAGGTCGTCGATGGTACGGTCGAAGCCGGTATGCGCCAGCCCGCCGCGTGCGTCCGAGAAATAAATGGCCAGCGCCGGCCGGGTGATCACCGGGTCGGCATTGCCGTCGATGCGCCCGGCCTCGAGCGCTTCGAGGTAGTCGATGAAATGCGACAGCCCGACGGCTGCAAGTCCTTCGGCCTCGGCGGCGATGATCGAGGCGGTGAGCGATTGCGCCGCCTCCTCATTGGCGCCGGCGCCAAGTGCCGCCATCCGGCACAGTCCTTTTGCCTGGTCGAGACTGAGTTGCATCATGACGGTCCTAAGGAATTAGGGAATAGGGAATTGTGCGCAGTGAATAGCGAACGGGGATGGAAATGTGAATGCGGAAGTGGCTGGCTACTCCCCTACTCCCCTACTCCCCTAACCTATCTTGACCGGGATCCGCGCCTCGATCCGGCTGAAGGCGAAGACCAGAATGCCGGTGATCGCCATATAGATCAAAGCCAAGAGCAGCAGGGGCTCGTAGGTGAGGTAGGTGTCCTGCCGCACCTTGGACGAGACCGCGAAGATATCGATCACGCTGATCGTCGCCACCAGCGGCGTCGATTTCAGCTGCAGCACGGTCTCGCCGGTCAGCGTCGGCAGCGCCCGGTAGAAGGCTTGTGGCAGCCAGATGCGGCGGAAAATCTTCCAGCGGCTCATGCCGAAGGCGCGGGCCGCTTCCAGCTGCCCCTTGGGCACGCCGGCAAAGGCGCCGCGCATCACCTCGCCCTCGTAACCGGCAAAGGACAAGGTCAGCGCCAGCACGCCGTATGGCCATGCCTGCCTGAGATAGGGCCACATCCAGGACTCGCGGATCCATGGATATTGCGGGAACAGCGAGCCCAGCCCGTAATAAAGCAACCATAGCTGCAGAAGCAGCGGCGTGCCGCGAATGATGGTGCAGAAGACTTTCGCCGGTGCCGCGACCCAGATCGAGCCTGCCGCCTGCGCTAGCCCGACCGGCACGGCGATCATGAAGCCGAGCGCGCAGGTGACGGCCAGGATCCACAGGGCGCGCCAGATGCCCATCAGGCCCATTTCCCAATATTGCGGCAGCCAGTCCCAGCGCATGAAGAAGGCGGCCGACGCCACCAGCCCCACCGCGATGAGGATCAGCACGATGCGATGCGGCTGCAGCCAGAGCGAAGCGCGCGCCGCCGTATCGATGATGACTGTTTCACCCGTCATCAACGGGCCTCCTTGATCGAAGGCATGCCGCGCCGCGCCCATTTCTCGGCGCGGCCAAGCAGGAAGTTCGAAACCAGCGTCACGCAGAGGTAGAGTACGCCGGCGGCGAGGAAGAAAATCAGATAGGCCTTGGTGACGCCCGCTGCCTGCCGCGTCGCCAGCGTCAGTTCGAAGAAGCCGACGACGGCCAGCAGCGCCGTGTCCTTGGTGGCGATCAGCCACAGATTGGCGAGGCCCGGAATGGCGAAAGGCAGCATCGCCGGAAGCGTGATGCGCCGCAACAGAAGGCCGGGAGACATGCCAAAGGCGCGGGCGGCTTCGATCTGGCCCTGCGGAATGGCGAGGATCGCGCCGCGGATGACTTCCGTCGAATAGGCGCCCTGGACGAAGCCGAGCACGGCGATGCCGGCCACCAGCCCGCTTATGTCGACACGTTGGTAGCCCATGGCGGCCAGCACCTGGTTTATCAGGTCGGTGCCGGCATAATAGAGCAGCAGGATCAGCACCAGTTCCGGCACGGCCCGCACCACGGTGGTGTAGACCGCGAACAGGTCGCGCACCACGGGTCCGCCGTAAAGCTTGCCATAGGCACCCCAGGTTCCAATAAGCAGGCCGACGATGGTGGCGCCGACGGCGATCTCCAGCGAATGCAGGAGCCCGACCAGGAGCGTCCCGCCCCAGCCGACGGGCGCGGGCGAGAGAAGTTCGACGATGCCGGCCGCCGAGGCCGGAAGAAAGGATTCGATCAGCGTCGCCCCCGGATTGCTGGCTCGATCCGCCGGCACCTGCGGCCGGCGGCAAGCATGCGTGGACAGGCCGGCTGGAGGACGGGAGCGTCAACGCCCTGTCCTCCAGCCATGCGAGGGTCGTCAGTTCGACTGCGTGGCGCCGCCGTAAATGTCGAAATCGAAGTATTTCTTCGAGATTTCGTCATATTTGCCGTTGGCGCGGATCGCCTTGATGCCGGCGTTGATCTTCTCTTTCAGATCGGTGTCTTCCTTGCGCACGCCGGCGCCGACGCCCGGTCCGAGCACCTCGTCGTCAGGGGCCACCATGCCCTTGAGATCGCAGCAGGCCTTGCCCTGGTCGGTCTTGAGGAACTCCTTGAGCGCGATGGAATCGGCCTGCACCGCGTCGAGGCGGCCGGCGGCAAGGTCGTTGTTGGCTTCGTCCTGCGTCTGGTATTCCTTGATCTCGGATGCGGTCGGGCCGAAGTGCTTCTTGGCGTAGACGGCATGCACCGTCGACACCTGGACGCCGAGGACCTTGCCCTTGAGATCGTCGGGCGTGGCGCCGAATTTCTGGTCCTTGGGGCCGATGATCGCGGTCGGCGTGTTGTAGTACTTGTCGGAGAAGTCGATGGTCTTCTTGCGTTCGTCGGTGATCGACATCGACGAGACGATAAGGTCGATCTTCTTGGTGGTCAGCGCCGGGATGATGCCGTCCCAGGCGACAGGGGTGATGACGCAGTCGAGCTTTTCCTCGGCGCATACGGCGTCGATGAAGTCGATTTCCCAGCCGACCCATTTGCCCGAAGCATCGGGCGAGGTGAAGGGCGCGTAGGGTTCGGCGGCGACGCCGATCTTGACCGGATCGGCCTTGGCCACGCCCATGGCGGCGACGCCGAGCAGCAGTGCCGCGGCCAATGTATTCAGAACAGTCTTCATTTTCAGAACTCCCAGTTTGTTGTTGGTTCCCGGTTTTCTTCCGTCCCGGCCTGTCCCTAGCCGATGTTGCGGATGAACTGCTTGAGCCTTTCGGATTTGGGCGCGCCAAAGATCTGCTCCGGCGGGCCTTCCTCCTCGACCAGCCCGTTGTAGAGGTAGACGACGTGGGTCGCGACCTCGCGGGCGAATTTCATTTCGTGGGTGACCAGCACCATGGTGCGGCCTTCGCGAGCCAGATCGCCGATCACCTTCAGCACTTCGCCCACCAGTTCGGGATCGAGGGCCGAGGTCGGTTCGTCGAACAGCATGACGCGCGGATTGATGGCCAAGGCGCGAGCGATCGCGGCGCGCTGCTGCTGACCACCGGAGAGATAGGCCGGATAGACATCGCGTTTCTCGGCGAGCCCGACCCGCGCCAGCAGCTTTTCGGCCTGGGCGATTGCCTGGTCGCGCTTGACGCCCAGCACGTGCACGGGAACCTCGATGACGTTTTCGATCAGCGTCATATGGCTCCACAGGTTGAAGTTCTGGAACACCATGCCGAGCTTGGAGCGGATGCGTTCGATCTGCCTGCGGTCGGCCGGGATGGTGTGGCCGTGGCTGTCCGCCTTGAGCTTGATCTCCTCGCCATTGACCCGGATGATGCCGCTGGTCGGATTTTCCAGGCAGTTGATGCAGCGCAGCAGCGTCGATTTACCCGAGCCCGAGCCGCCGATGATGGCGATGACCTCGCCGTCGCGCGCCGACAGCGATACGCCCTTCAGCACATGCAGTTGACCGAATTTCTTGTGCAGGTTCTCGACATGGATGGCTTCTGCGGCGCTGTCCTGCACCTCGCCTGATGGGAGTTTGGCAGCTGCCACAGCGCTCACCAAAAGACCTCCATATGGCCGCAGGCGGTTCGTCGAACGTCTATCCGGCTAATCAACATACGCTGTACTGCCCCGCTCCAGACTTCAAGCATGGACCCAACAGAGCGAGCCCGTCAATCCCGCTCATTACGGCACTTGCGGCCTTGTTGTGCAAGTGTATAAATAACCTCTCATGAAATTTTCCCGATTTTTTTCAGCTTAAAAAGGGCATCGATGAGCGCTTTCGGATCACAGTCCATGGCGGCGCCGCTGCGGCGCGTGCTGATGCGGTCGGCGGCCAACGCCATGCGTGACGCCGACAGGGCCGCCTGGCACTATGGCCCGGGATTCAACCCGGCGAAAGCAGCCTCGCAGCACGCGGTCCTTGCTGAACTGGTGGCGGCCTCCGGCGCCGAGATCGAATGGATCGAGGACAAGGCCGACGGACTTTCGGATTCGGTGTTCACGCACGACCCCTCGCTGATGACCGACCGTGGCGCGCTGATCCTGTCCATGGGCAAGCCGTTGCGCGCCAGCGAGCCCTCGCTGCATGAGGAAACCTATAGAAGACTGGGCATTCCGATCCTTGGCCGCGTCGAGGCTCCCGGCCAGGTCGAAGGTGGCGACTGTGTATGGGTGGATGCCCGCACGCTGGCGATCGGGCGCGGTGTCCGCTCCAACCAGGAAGGCATCCAGCAGGTTTCCAACCTGCTGACGCCGTTGGGCATTTCCGTCTACGGCTTTGATCTGCCGCTGTGGCAGGGCGAAGAAGCGTGCCTGCATCTGATGTCGGTGATCAGCCCGCTGGCCGACGACCTCGCCTTGGTCTATTCGCCGCTTTTGCCGGCCCCGTTCTATCAGACGCTGAAGGCGCGCGGCATCCGGCTGGTCGAAGGCGACGCCGAAGAATTCGCCGCTTCCAACGGCCTCAGCCTGAACGTCCTGCCGACCAGCCCGCTCAAGGTCATTGCCGTCGCGGGCTTTCCCAGGACCAAGGCCGCCATGGAAGCCGCCGGCTGCACGGTTGAAATCTTCGAGGCGGATGCGCTCTGCATCGCCTGCGAAGGCGGGCCGACATGCCTGACGCGACCGATTCTGCGCCAATGAACGCGCGCCGTAAGTTCCGTCGCGAGGGCGAGGGGCGGCGGCGGCAGGATCTGATTGAAGCGACTTTGGACAGCGTGGCGGAATATGGCCTGCAGGGCGCCACCTTGCGCACCATCGCATTGCGCGCCGGCGTCACCGCCGGGCTGATCCGGCATTATTTCCCGGGCAAGGAAGAATTGCTGCAGGAAGCCTATACGGCGCTGGTCGGCCGCATGACCGAGCAGGCGAAAGCGGCACTGGTCATGGATGATGCCTCGCCGCGCCAACGCCTCGCGGCCTTCGTCACCGCCAACCTCAATGCGCCGATCATCGACGCGCGGGTGTTTTCGCTCTGGGCAACCTTCCTCGGCCGCGCCGGTGCCGATCCTGCCTTGGCCCGCGCCCACCGCGACGGCTACCTTGGCTTTCGCAACGAGGTGGAAGCGGTCGTGGCCGAAGTGCTCGCCGCCGAACAGCACAAGCCGGACGCAGGCGAGCTGCGCCACCATGCCATCGCGATCAATGCGATCATCGACGGGCTCTGGATCGAAGGCTGCCTGGCCGGCGAGATGTTCTCGCCCGGCGAATTGGCGGCGATTGGCATCAAGGCTGTCGAGGCCGAGCTCGGCCTCGCGCCGCTCAAGCAATTCCAGGAAAAATGAGAAGCGGTTTTCCCGGGAAAAGCGCGTAGCGCTTTCGCTTGGGAATTGCGTAAGAACTAAGAACAAAGAGACAGGGGAGTAAAGCAATGACCACCATCGGCGAAGCGCTCATTTCGCTACTCGAGGCCCATGGTGTCGACACCGTCTTCGGCATCCCCGGCGTCCACACGGTCGAGCTCTATCGCGGCCTGGCGAGGTCTAGGATCCGCCATGTCACGCCGCGCCACGAACAGGGCGCCGGCTTCATGGCCGACGGCTACGCCCGCGCCAGCGGCAGGCCGGGCGTCGCCTTCGTCATCACCGGGCCGGGGTTGACCAACACCATCACCGCCATGGGCCAGGCGCGCGCCGATTCGGTGCCGATGCTGGTGATCTCTGGCGTCAACGCCACCGACACGCTCGGCAAGGGGTTCGGCTTCCTGCATGAATTGCCCGACCAGCGCGGCATGATGGAGAAGGTAGCGCTGTTCTCGGAGCGCATCACCGAGGCCGCAGAACTGCCGGGCGCGCTCGCCCGTGCCTTCGCGTTGTTTTCGTCCGCGCGTCCAGGACCGGTGCACATCGAAATTCCGACCGACATCATGGTGAAGCCCGCCGACGGTCTTGCGGCTGCGTTGAGCAATGCCGCCCCGCCCGCTCCGGAAGCCCGGGCAATTGCCGGGGCGGCGAAGCTAATCAAGGTAGCGCGCCGTCCGTTGATCCTCGCCGGTGGCGGCGCCAGGAAGGCCGAAGCTCCACTGCGGCGGCTTGCCGAAAGGCTGGGCGCGCCGGTTGTCGAGACCACCAACGCACGCGGCCTGATGCATGGTCATCCGCTTTGCGTACCGGCAAGCCCAAGCCTGAAAGCGGTTCGCGCGCTGATGGCCGAGGCAGATCTGGTGATCGCCGCCGGCACCGAATTCGGTCCGACCGACTATGACGGCTATGGCGACGGCGGCTTCGTGCTGCCTTCGAACCTGATCCGTATCGACATCGGCGCCGACCAGCTTGCGCGGCGCCCGGCGACGATCGCCATCCAGGCCGATTGCGCCGTGGCGATCGAGGCCCTGCTTGCGGCGATCGATCCCGCCCACAGCGCCGGCGAAGACGGCCATGGCCGCGCCGCGGCGGGGCGAAAGGCCGCCTTTGCCGAGTTGAGCCCGGCCTATGCGGCGCAGGTGCGTGCCGTGGAAATGATCCGCGATGCCTTGCCCGGAGCCATCATCGTCGGCGACTCCACCCAGCCGATTTACGCCGCCAACCTCTACTACGACCACGACCGGCCCGGCGGCTGGTTCAATGCCGCGACCGGATTCGGCGCGCTGGGCTATGGCCCTCCGGCGGCGATCGGCGCGGCACTCGCCGTGCCCGATGCCCCGGTTGTCTGCCTGACCGGCGACGGCGGCTTCCAGTTCACCTTGCCGGAGATAGCCGTAGCGCTGGATTCCGAAGCGCCCGTCATCTTCGTCGTCTGGAACAACAGGGGCTATCGCGAGATCGAAACCTCGATGCTCGATGTCGGCGTGGAACCTGTCGGCGTGTCGCCGGCGCCGCCGGATTTCTGCAAGCTTGCCGAAGCCTATGGCATATCAGCCGAAAGGCTGGCCGACATCGACGCCTTGCCACAGGCGTTGAGGCACGCCCGGGCAACGGGACTGCCACGTGTCATCGAAATCACGGTCGTTTGAACCATCCAGGCCGGCCTTGGTCCCCGACCGGAAGCGGACCATTTGCCGGCTTGGTCTTGGAAGGCATGAGGCTTCGCTATTCGACGGTGCGCTGACGCATGCAAAGACGTGACGGCTGCCATGTCGAGATATCGGTTGAGTGATCGACTGAA
The DNA here is from genome assembly GCF_003998025.1 of Mesorhizobium sp. M8A.F.Ca.ET.021.01.1.1. NCBI lineage: Bacteria > Pseudomonadati > Pseudomonadota > Alphaproteobacteria > Hyphomicrobiales > Phyllobacteriaceae > Mesorhizobium > Mesorhizobium sp. M8A.F.Ca.ET.021.01.1.1. The sequence goes on along the minus strand of NZ_RZSJ01000028.1, from coordinate 12,741 downwards.
AGGCGCGACGCTTCGCGTCGGCGCGGCTAACCAACGACAAAAGTCATAAAAATGACAGGAGCGGTCCAGGATGACGGAAACACTTGAAGGCAGGCATATCGTTGTGACCGGTGGAACCGGCGCGCTCGGTGGGGCGGTGGTCGGCAGGCTGCTGGAGCAGGGCGCGATCTGTCATGTGCCGAACGCGCACGCCGCGGCACCTCAGCACTTCCCCTTCACCGCGCACGACAATGTGAAGCTGGCGCACAATGTCGACCTGTCGGACTCCGCCAAGGTCGAAGCCTTCTATTCTCAGGTCCCTGCCTTGTGGGGATCGATCCATCTGGCGGGCGGCTTTGCCATGGCACCGGTGGAAAAGATCGAATCGGCATCCTTCGCCGAGATGATGGACACCAACGCCCGCACCACCTTCCTGTGCAGCCGCGCGGCTATCCGCTCGATGCTGGCGTCGGGCTCTGCCGGCCGCATCGTCAATGTCACCGCGCGCGCCGGGCTCGACCCCAGGCGCGGCGCCGGGATGGTCGCCTACACCGCCAGCAAGGCGGCGGTCGCTGCCATGACGGTGGCCATGGCGGAAGAGCTCAAGGCCAATGGCATCCTGGTCAATGCCGTGGCTCCCTCGACGCTCGACACGCCCGCGAACCGCGCCGACATGCCGGATGCCGATTTCACCAAATGGGTCAGCCTCGAAGCTGCGGCCGAATCAATCGCCTATCTCGTCTCGCCCACCAACCGGGCAATGAGCGGAACGCTGGTGCCGCTCTACGGCAGGGCCTGAACTTCAAGAGCATTTCGCCGAGAGCAATTCCAGGGAAAGTGCGTAACGGTTTTCCCGGGAAGAACGCGTAGCGGTTTCCCTTGGGAATTGCGTAAAAACAAAGAGTTGGAGCGGGTCGGCGATTCAATCAAACGCTGAACCGCTCCAAAGAAAAACCCCGCCGGAGCGATCCGGCGGGGTTTTGTTTTTGGACTGTGGAAGGACTTCGCGTTGCGAAGGACTTAGTTGCCCTGCTTCTTCAGCGCGGCACCCAGGATGTCGCCCAGCGAAGCGCCGGAGTCGGTCGAGCCGTACTGTGCGACCGCTTCCTTCTCTTCGGCGATTTCCAGCGCCTTGATCGAGACCTGCAGCTTGCGGGTCTTCTTGTCGAAGGCGATGACGCGGGCGTCGACCTTCTGGCCGACGGTGAAGCGCTCGGGGCGCTGCTCGTCGCGATCACGGCTGAGGTCGGAGCGCTTGATGAATGTCTCGATGCCGCTGTCGACCAGCCGCACTTCCAGACCGCCATCCTTGACGCCGATGACTTCGCAGGTGACGACCGCGTTCTTGCGCAGTTCGCCCGAAGTCGCGGCTTCGCCGACCGTGTCCTTGGCCAGCTGCTTGATGCCGAGCGAGATGCGCTCCTTGTCGATGTCGACGTCGAGCACCTGCGCCTTGACCATGTCGCCGCGATTGTACTCTTCGATGACCTGCTCGCCCGGACGGGTCCAGTCGAGGTCGGAGAGGTGGACCATGCCGTCCACGTCGCCTTCGAGGCCGATGAACAGGCCGAACTCGGTCTTGTTCTTGACCTCGCCCTCGACCTGGCTGCCGACCGGATGGCTCGAGGCGAAAGCCTGCCACGGATTCTCCAGCGTCTGCTTGAGGCCGAGCGAGATGCGGCGCTTGGCCGGATCGACCTCGAGCACCACCACGTCGACTTCCTGCGTCGTCGACAGGATCTTGCCGGGGTGCACGTTCTTCTTGGTCCACGACATTTCCGAAACGTGGATGAGACCCTCGATGCCCGGCTCCAGCTCGACGAATGCGCCGTAGTCGGTGATGTTGGTGACGGTACCCTTGATCTTCTTGCCGATCGGGAACTTGGTGCCGATCTCGGACCACGGATCGCTCTCGAGCTGCTTCATGCCGAGCGAGATGCGGTGGGTTTCCTGGTTGATGCGGATGATCTGCACCTTGACCGTCTGACCGATGTTGAGGATTTCGGTCGGATGGTTGACGCGGCGCCATGCCATGTCGGTGACGTGCAGCAGGCCGTCGATGCCGCCGAGGTCGACGAACGCACCGTAGTCGGTGATGTTCTTGACGACGCCTTCGACCACCTGGCCTTCTTCAAGGTTCTGCACGATTTCCGAACGCTGTTCGGCGCGGCTCTCCTCGAGCACGGTGCGGCGCGAAACCACGATGTTGCCGCGGCGGCGATCCATCTTGAGGATCTCGAAGGGCTGCGGGTTGTGCATCAGCGGGGAAACGTCGCGGATCGGGCGGATATCGACCTGGCTGCGCGGCAGGAAGGCCACGGCGCCGTCGAGGTCGACGGTGAAGCCGCCCTTGACCTGGTTGAAGATGACGCCTTCGACGCGCTCACCCTTGGTGAACTTCTCTTCGAGGCGGACCCAGCTCTCTTCGCGGCGGGCCTTCTCACGGGAAAGCATGGCTTCGCCAAGCGCGTTCTCGATGCGCTCGACATAGACTTCGACGGTGTCACCGACCTTGAGGGTGGTGTCCTTGCCCTTGACGCCGAATTCCTTCAGCGGCACGCGGCCTTCGACCTTCAGGCCGACGTCGATGATGGCCATGTCCTTTTCGATCGCCGTGATCGTACCCTTGACGACCTGACCTTCGCCGGAATGGCCGGTGGTGAATGATTCTTCGAGCAGGCTCGCGAAATCATCGCGAGTGGGATTTGCAGCTGACATTGTTTCTCCTGGAGTGCCCCGCATCTCGAGCGGGACGGGCGCCGTGGGTTAGCGTTGCGTTGGCCTGCCGGCGTTCCGGGCTAAAAAGCCCTGGGCCGCTTTTCGAGCGGCAATTCCGGCGCATGAAGAATGCTGGCAGGCTGGTTCGTGCCCGATATGGGTATTTTCTTCGCCTCCGGCAACGGAAACGCGGGAGAAAACCCGGATCAGGCCTTGTTTCTCTTGGCCAGCACGTCGTCGATAACAGACATGGCCGCGAGAAACGCGGCTTCTATAGCCATTTCGCTGGTATCAAGCAAGTGCGCGTCGGCGGCCGGCTTCAGCGGCGAGTCGGCCCGGCCCATGTCGCGCTCGTCGCGGCGTTGGATATCGGCAAGGATTTCGGCGAAATTGGCGGTGCCGCCGATGCTTTCGATCTCGGCCAGCCGGCGGCGTGCCCGCACTTCGGCACTCGCCGTCACATAGAGTTTGATGTCGGCGTCGGGACACACGACGGTGCCGATATCGCGCCCGTCAAGCACCGCGCCCGGCGGCGTCCTGGCGAAATCGCGCTGCTTTTCGACCAGGATGCGGCGCACGGTCGGGAAAACCGCGACCTTCGAAGCCGCTTCGCCAACCGCATGCGCCGACAGCACCGCGCGGTCGAGCTTTGCCAGGTCGACCTGGCGCGCCGCGGTCTCTGCCGCTGAGACATTGTCGAGCGGCAGGCCAAGCCGCAGCAGCGCATGTGCGACGGCGCGATAGGTAAGCCCGGTGTCGAGCAGATTCAGGCGATAGTGATCGGCGAGCCGGCGGGCGAGCGTGCCCTTGCCGGCGCCGGCCGGTCCGTCGATGGCGATGGTGAAGGGGTGGGTCATTGGCAGGCCGTCGATCCCAACGCGTTCGTCATCCTAGGGCGGAGCAGGAGCGAAGCTCCGTCGCGGAGACCCTGGGATCCATGCCGTGTCCTCAACCGAAGGATGCCGCGGACCAGAATATTGCACCGTTGCGGAGCGTTGAAGTCACGGCATGGATCCTGGGGTCTGCGCGGCGTCGCTCCGCTCCTTGCTTCGCCCCGGGATGACGAAGGGAGGGATGTCGGCATCCAATCTCCGAGGTTTGCAATTGCCATCGACAATCACCCGATCTCCGCGCCCAGCCCCTTCATCAATCCCATGAACTCCGGAAAACTCGTCGCGATCATCGCCTGGTCGTCGATGGTGACCGGCTTTTCCGTCGCCAGCCCCATGACCAGGAAGCTCATGGCGATGCGGTGGTCGAGATGCGTCTTGACCGTCGTATCCAGGCCGTTGGGATGGCCTCCCAGGCCCTTGCCGCCGGGTTTTCCGCGCACGGCGAGCGAAGCCTCGCCCTCGGTGCAGTCGACGCCGTTGAGCTTGAGCCCGTGGGCCACCGCCGACAGCCGGTCGGATTCCTTCACCCGCAGTTCCTCCAGCCCCTGCATCAGCGTTTCGCCTTCGGCGAAGCTCGCGGCAACGGCGAGCACCGGATATTCGTCGATCATCGACGGCGCCCGCTCCGGCGGCACGGTGACGCCTTTCAGCTCGGAGTAACGCACGCGCAGGTCGGCGACATCCTCGCCGCCGGCATTGCGCCGGTTCAAAATGTCGATCTGGCCGCCCATTTCCTGCAGCGTCAGAAGCAGGCCGGTGCGGGTCGGGTTCATCAGCACGTTCTCGATCGTGATGTCCGAGCCCGGCACGATCAGCGCCGCCACCAGCGGGAAACCGGCCGAGGAAGGGTCGCCCGGCACCGCGATGGTCTGGCCGGTGAGCTTGCCCTGGCCTTCGATGAAAATGTGGCGCACGCCGCGCTCGTCAGTCTCGACCGACAGATTGGCGCCAAAGCCTTTCAGCATCTTTTCGGTGTGGTCGCGCGTCATCACCGGCTCGATCACGGTGGTGATGCCCGGCGTGTTGAGGCCGGCCAGCAGCACCGCCGACTTCACCTGTGCCGAGGCCATCGGCACGCGGTAGGTGATCGGGGCTGCGTGCTTTGGGCCATGCAGCGTGATCGGCATGCGGTCGCCGGGCGTCGCCTTCAGCACCTGCACGCCCATCTGGCGCAGGGGTTCCAGCACGCGGCCCATCGGCCGGCCGGACAGCGAGGCATCGCCGATGAAGGTCGTTTCCATGTCGTAGGTGCCGACAAGCCCCATGGTCAGCCGCGAGCCGGTGCCGGCATTGCCGAAGTCGAGCGGGCCTTCCGGCTGCAGCAGCGCGCCGTTGCCGGTGCCGCGGATCACCCATTCCGCGCCGTGCTTCTCTATATGCGCGCCCATCGCCTTCATGGCCGCGCCCGTGCGCATCACGTCCTCGCCCTCGAGCAGGCCGGTGATGCGCGTTTCGCCGGAGGCAAGCCCCCCGAACATGAAGGAGCGGTGCGAGATCGATTTGTCGCCCGGCACACGGGCCGTGCCGGAAAGGGCGGATGATTTGCGGGCGGTGGCCGGCTTGGCAGCGGCGGCGTGTGACATGGAATTTCCCTGGACGGAATGCCGGCGGTCCGGCGCTTTTCATTTGTTGCGGCGGTCTCCTATCACGGCGAGGCGAAATGGTCATCCCCATGGTCGTCACTTGGCGCGAGGCCTTTGAATGCTTGGTTTTGTGACGCCGGCTTTTCGCTTTGACAGCGCTGCAAACTGTGGTTAAGGGGACCACTCTTTTATTGACGAGGCTTGCCGTGGCAAAAACCGAACTTGGCACAAAACGCATCGACCCTGAAACGGGCCGGAAATTCTACGACCTGAACAAAGACCCGATCGTCTCGCCCTATACCGGCAAGAGCTATCCGCGTTCCTATTTCGACGAAGGCAAGATCGCCGCCGTCGAGGAGGAGGAGGAAGTGGCCGAGAAGGAAGTGGACGCCGAGGACGAAGAGGGCGCCGAAGTCGTTTCGCTGGAAGAGGCCGATGACGAGGCCAAGGGCGGCGACGATCTTCCCGATCTCGGCGACGACGAGGATGATGTCGATCTCGGCGACGACGAGGATGACACCTTCCTTGCCGACGAAGAGGAAGAAGACGACGACGTTGCCGACATGATCGGCGTCGGCGACGACGACGACGAGGTCTGACAAGGTCTCGAACGCAAGCGTTTGCCGGCTTTCACGGCCTGTGAAGAAAAAGCCGCCGATGAAGGCTTGATATCTGGGAAAGGCGGGGTTAGAAGCCGCCTGCACTAACGGCGCGGTCTTCCAACCCTCGCCGATCTCTCGCCGGAAACGGCGCCGGCAGACTGCCGGGAGTGGGGCCATAGCTCAGTTGGGAGAGCGCTTGAATGGCATTCAAGAGGTCGTCGGTTCGATCCCGATTGGCTCCACCAAGTTCTATAGAGTTTCAGCTTTTTTGTCAGCGCGCATGCTAACTGGTCCGTCTCCGTTTCAGCGGGGTGGGATAGGTCAATGCGGAACGGCAGTCTGATTACACTCGCTCTTGCTGGGTTGGCGCTGGCACTTACCGTATGCGACCCTCCGCCGGGCATCGTCAGGATGCGCCGCGATAGCGACAACAAACAGGCTCTATGCTTCATCGGGGCGGATAACTCTGGACGCAACTCGCTTGGGAACAACGCATCGATTTCCGTCGTTCGATGCGTTGCCGCTTGTGAGAAGCTGGGTTTCGTTATCGAAAAGAGTTCCCGTCTGATCTCATCGTGAACACGGACGGCGTTGGTGACGTGTCAGAAGACCGTTGCTCGATAATGCTGAGAAAAAAATGTGGTAGCTTGGCTGCTGACCTCGCTGCTCACCACTCGGCGAAGGAGCCGTCCTTGTGGCGCCAGATCGGGTTGCGCCAGCGGTGGCCTTCCTTGGCCCGCTCGTTGACATAGTCCTCGTCGATCTCGACGCCGAGCCCCGGGCCGTCGGGGATGGCGACATAGCCATCCTCGTAGCGGAAGACGTCCTTGTTGGCGGCGTAGTCGAGCAGGTCGTTGGCGGCGTTGTAGTGGATGCCCAGGCTCTGCTCCTGGATGAAACAGTTGTAGCTCACGGCATCGAGCTGCAGGCAGGCGGCGAGCGCGATCGGTCCGAGCGGGCAGTGCGGCGCCACCGCCACGTCATACGCCTCCGCCATAGCCGCGATCTTGCGGCACTCGGTGAGGCCGCCGGCATGCGACAGATCGGGCTGGATGATGTCGACGACGCCTTCCTCGAACACGGATTTGAAGTCCCAGCGGCTGTAGAGCCGCTCGCCGAGCGCGATCGGCGTCGAGCCAAGGGCGGCGATCTCCTTCAGCGCCTCGCGGTTTTCGCTGAGCACCGGCTCCTCGATGAACATCAGGCGGTAGGGCTCCAATTCCTTGACGAGGATGCGGGCCATCGGCCGGTGGACGCGGCCATGGAAATCGACGGCGATGCCGATATTGGGCCCGACCGCCTCGCGCACCATCGCGACGCGTTCGACGGCGGCATCTATTCTGTCGTGGCTGTCGACAATCTGCAGTTCCTCCGTACCGTTCATCTTGAGCGCCAGGAAGCCGCGGGCCACGACTTCCTTGGCGCCAGCCGCCACTTCCGCCGGCCGGTCGCCGCCGATCCAGGAATAGACCTTGATGGTGTCGCGCAGTCTGCCGCCGAGCAGTTCATGCACGGGCACGCCGAGCGCCTTGCCCTTGATGTCCCACAGCGCCTGGTCGATGCCTGCAATGGCGCTCATCAGGATCGGCCCGCCGCGGTAGAAGCCGCCGCGATGCATCACCGTCCAATGATCCTCGATCAGGCGAGGATCCTTGCCGATGAGATAATCGCCAAGCTCCTTGACCGCCGCTTCGACGGTCAACGCGCGGCCTTCGACCACCGGCTCGCCCCAGCCGGTGACGCCGGCATCTGTCTCGATCTTCAGGAACAGCCAGCGTGGCGGAACGATGTAGGTGGTGAGCGAGATGATTTTCATGCGCGGTCTCAGTTGTTCTTGAGTTTCTTGGCGCTGACGAGGTCGCGCGCCGCAAGGTCGAGGATCCGGTTGGCAGCACCACGCGCCGCCTCGGCGTCGCGCATGCGCAGCGCCTCCACCACTTCGCGGTGTGCCGCCACGGCTTCCATGCGGCGGTCGAGCGAGATGGTTGCCGTCGCTTCCAGCGAGAATTTCAGCCCGGTGTCGATCAGGTTGCCGATCTGGCGGAAGATCGGGTTGTGGCTGGCGGCATAGACGATCTGGTGGAAAGCAATGTCGCTGCGCGAGAAGGCGGCGAGGTCCTCGCCGGCATCAGCCATGCCGCGCCACGCGGCCTCCAGATCGGCGATCTCCTGCAGCGTCGCACGCGTGGCGGCCAACTCGGCGACCAGCGGCTCGATGGCCCGGCGTGTCTCCAGGATGGCATCGAACAGCTTGTCGTCAAGCGCATGCGGCGCGTGCCAGGCCAGCACTTGCGGGTCGATGATGTTCCAGTCGTCCTCGTTGCACACGATGGTGCCGACGCGCGGCCGCGATAGCACCAGCCCCTTGGCGGCCAGCACCTTCAGGGCTTCGCGGATGACGGTGCGGCTGACGCCATACTCGACGCCGAGTTCGTTTTCGGTGGGCAGGGAAGAGCCGGCCGGATAGCGCCCGGAAAAGATGTCGGAGGCGATCGCCTTCGTCACATCGGGCATGACGCGCGGGCGGCGCGTGGCCGTGTCGGCTGAAGCCTTCTTAGACGTTTCGGTCACCTCAGCCCTCCTCCAAGGCGGCGAACCCACTGGTTTCGCACAACCGGCCCGGCCTTACCGGATGCGGATGATTTGCGCCAGCGATCCCTGGTCAGAGCATGTATCTTAATTATCATACCAGATCAATTGACGAGTATGATAAAAACAATTAGAGACTCCTGCATCCGGGCTGAGCGCCCGGCCATCGCTGGGAGGTAATCATGCGACTTCTGAAGACCGCGCTCGTCGCGGGCGCGCTTGCCGTGCTGTCCGTCACGACCATCGCTGCATATGCTCAGGACACCAAGATCGGCTTCATCGTCAAACAGCCCGAGGAGCCGTGGTTCCAGGACGAATGGAAGTTCGCCGACCAGGCCGCCAAGGAAAAGGGTTTTACCCTCGTCAAGATCGGCGCCGAGGACGGCGAAAAGCTGATGTCGGCGATCGACAATCTCGGCGCGCAGGGCGCCCAGGGCTTCATCGTCTGCACGCCGGACGTAAAGCTTGGCCCCGGCATCGTCGCCAAGGCCACCGCCAACAATCTCAAGCTGATGACCGTCGACGACCGTCTGGTCGGCGCCGACGGCAAGGCGCTCGAAGACGTGCCGCATATGGGCATCTCGGCCACCAAGATCGGTGAGGCCGTCGGCCAGGCGATCGTCGATGAGATGAAGGCGCGCGGCTGGAAGGCCGACGAAGTCGGTGCGATCCGCGTTTCCTATGACCAGTTGCCGACTGCCGTCGACCGTGTCGAAGGCGCCATCTCGGTGCTGAAGGCCAACGGCTTCAAGGCCGAGAACATTTTCGACGCTCCCCAGGCCAAGACCGACACCGAAGCAGCCCTCAATGCCGCGACGGTGGTGCTCAACGCCCATGCCGACATCAAGAAGTGGGTCTCTTTCGGCCTCAACGACGAAGCGGTGCTCGGTGCAGTGCGCGCATCCGAAAGCGTCGGCATTGCTGCTGACGGCATGATCGGCGTCGGCATCGGCGGCGCGGATTCGGCGATCAACGAATTCAAGAAGCCGACCGCCACTGGCTTTGTCGGCACCGTGATCATCTCGCCGAAGCGCCATGGCTACGAGACGGCGCTCAACATGTATGACTGGGTCGCCAACAACAAGGAACCGGAGAAGCTGATCCTGACCTCCGGCGCGCTGGCCAAACGCGACGACTACCAGAAGGTCCGCCAGGGCCTCGGCATCGAATAATCCTCCCTGTACAAACAGGCGGCGGCTCATGCCGCCGCCTGTTTGCCGTGGCACAAGAAGGATCGACGCCCGTGTCCTTTCTCGACTTCTCGCACATCACCAAGACCTATCCGGGTGTCAAGGCGCTGTCGGACGTCTCGTTCGGCGTCGACAGGGGCGCAGTGCATGGCCTGATGGGCGAAAACGGCGCCGGTAAATCGACCCTGATCAAGATCCTGTCGGGCGACCAGCATGCGGACGAAGGCGAGATCCGCATCGACGGCAAGGTCCACGCCTATGCCTCGACAAGGGATGCCTTCGACAATGGGGTCATCGTCATTCATCAGGAATTGCAGCTCGTGCCGGAACTCACCGTCGCCGAGAACCTCAGCCTCGGCCGCTTTCCCGCCAGCGCCGGCGTCATCGCGCGCGGCAAGATGCTGGAGGACGTCGGCGCCAAGCTGAAATCGGCCGGCATCGACATCGATATCAGCCGCAAGGTCAAGACGCTGTCGATCGGCGAGCGCCAGATGATCGAGATCGCCAAGGCAATCATGCTCGACGCGCGCGTCATCGCGCTGGACGAGCCGACCTCGTCGCTGTCGTCGCGCGAGAGCGAAATCCTGTTTGCCCTGATCGACCGCCTGCGCGGCGAGGGCAAGGTCATCATCTATGTCTCGCACCGGCTCGACGAGGTGTTCCGCCTCTGCGACAGCCTGACCGTGCTGCGCGACGGCAAGCTCGCGGCGCACCACGCATCGCTGAAAGGCGTCACCCGCGACCAGGTTGTCGCCGAAATGGTCGGCCGCGAAATCTCCGACATCTGGGGTTTTCGGCCACGCAAGGCCGGCGACATGAGGCTGGAGGTCGAAGCCATCTCCGGAGCAAAACTGAAGATACCGGCCAGTTTCGAGGCAAGGGCCGGCGAGATCGTCGGCTTCTTCGGCCTCATCGGTGCAGGCCGCTCGGAACTGATGCGGCTGGTCTTCGGCGCCGACCCGCGCTCGGGCGGCACCATCACGGTGGATGGCAAGGCGATCCATGCCGCCGACCCGCATGGCGCGATCCGGGCCGGCATCGTGCTGTGTTCGGAAGACCGCAAGCATGACGGCATCATCCAGGGCCGCTCGATCGAGGAGAACATCAACATCTCCTCGCGGCGCCATCACGCGCGCTTCGGCATCCTGAACCGCGCCAGCGAGATCGCCACGGCCGAAACCTTCATCAAGAAGCTCAAGGTGCGCACGCCATCGCGCAAGCAAGACATCATCAATCTCTCCGGCGGCAACCAGCAGAAGGTCATCCTTGGCCGCTGGCTGTCGGAGCAGGGCGTACGCGTCCTCATCGTCGATGAGCCGACACGCGGCATCGACGTCGGCGCCAAGTCGGAAATCTACGAACTGCTCTACCAGCTTGCCGAGGATGGCATGGCGATCGTCGTCGTCTCGTCCGACCTGCCGGAGGTGATGGGCATTTGCGACCGTATCCTGGTGATGTGCGGCGGGCGCATCAATGCCGAGCTTGCACGCAACCAGTTCGCCGAGAAGGCGATCCTGGCGGCGGCACTTCCCGACACCAAAACCCCCGACGCCATCGCATCCTGAGGACCTGACATGACCGATCAGTTGAAGAAGATCCTGCTCGGCGAACAGGGCCTCGTCGTCATCTTCGTCGTTGCCTTCGCGCTGGTCTCGCTGCTGGTTCCCAATTTCCTCACCGACCGCAATATGCTCGGCCTGCTACAGTCGGTGGTTACCGTCGGCATCGTTGCCTGCACCATGATGTTCTGTCTCGCGGCGCGCGACTTCGACCTGTCGGTTGGCTCCATCGTTGCCTTCGCCGGCATGGTCGCGGTGATGGCGTCGAACTACACAGGCTCGATCCTGCTCGGGCTGCTGGCAGCGATCGCCTGCGGTGCCTTTGTCGGCTTCATCAACGGTATCGTCATCGCCAAATTCCGCATCAACGCGCTGATCACGACGCTGGCGACCATGCAGATCGTGCGCGGCCTTGCACTCATCGCATCCGACGGGCGCGCCGTCGGCATCAACAGCCCGGACTTCTATCAGCTCGCGCTGTCGAAATTCCTCGGCATACCGACACCCGTCTGGGTGCTGGCGGTTCTGTTCGGCATTTTTGGCTTCGTGCTCAACCGCACCGTCTTCGGCAAGAACACGCTGGCCATTGGCGGCAATCCTGAAGCGTCACGGCTGGCCGGCGTCAATGTCGACCGCACGCGCATCTGGATTTTCGCCCTGCAAGGCGTCGTCTGCGGCATCGCCGGCATCCTGCTGGCGTCACGCATCACCTCCGGACAGCCCAACGCGGCGGTGGGGCTTGAACTCTCGGTCATCTCGGCCTGCGTGCTCGGCGGCGTGTCGCTTGCCGGCGGCCGCGCCACAATGTCGGGCGTCATCGTCGGCGTGCTGATCATGGGCATCGCCGAGAACGCCATGAACCTGCTCAATATCCCGGCCTTTTATCAGTACATCGTGCGAGGCGTGATGCTGCTGCTCGCCGTGCTGCTCGACAATCTGCGTTCGTCGGCCTTGGGCCGGCGTTGACCGTGTTCGACTGGAGTGACACCCATGGCTGAGCGCCTGTCCGGCAAACGCATCTTCCTGACGGGCGCCGCGCAAGGCATCGGGCTGGCCATCGCCGAGGCCTGTCTTGCCGAGGGTGCGAAATTGTTCCTCGTCGACCAGGACGGCGCGTTGCTGGAGAAGACCGTCGCGGGCCTCGTGGCACCCAAGGGGCAGGTCGGGCATGCGACAGCCGACATCAGCGACGGGGCCGCGATAAAAGCAGCCGTTGCCCGCGCGAACGCCGAGATAGGTCCGGTTAACGCATTGATCAACAATGCCGGAATGAACGTTTTCTCGACGCCGCTGGAGGCCACCGAAGAAGAGTGGACCCGCAATTTCGACGTCAACGTCAAGGGCGCCTGGAACTGCAGCAAGGCGGTGCTGCCGGGCATGCTGGCGAATGGCGGCGGGGCGATCCTCAACATCGCCTCGACCCACGGCTTCACCATCATCCCACACACTTTTCCCTATCCTGTCGCCAAGCACGCCCTGCTTGGGCTGACCAAATCGCTGGCGCTCGAATATGCCGGGCAGGGCGTGCGCGTGAACGCGCTGGCGCCGGGCTATGTCGAGACGCAGAAGGCCATCGACTACTGGAACAGTTTTCCTGATACGGCGGCAGCGCGCGCCAATACCATGGC
>NZ_RZSJ01000289.1:0-7444 GCF_003998025.1 Mesorhizobium sp. M8A.F.Ca.ET.021.01.1.1 | reverse complement strand
CTTGAAAGGCTCCGCACGCGCGGCGCGCAGCTCGTGGGCGAAGTGGTCGACTACAAGGACGTGTATCGGCTCTGCTACATCCGTGGGCCTGAAGGACTTCTCATCGGACTCGCCCAGGAACTCAACTGAGCGCGGTCGTGAACCCAGGCAAACGTTGGGCCGGTGCAAAGAAACATTGCTGGTAGCGCGTCTTGCGCCGGGTAAACGACCGCAGCTTGTCGCCCGCACTGCCTTCGACATTAAAAAGGCCGGGATTGACCCGGCCTTTCGGTTCATTTGAGGATTGCCTATTCCGCCGGCGCTTCGACGGCTTGCCGCGAACGGCCAAGCGTGACCTTCGCCAGTGCGAACGATATCACCGCGCAGAGCGTGATGCCGGCGACCATCGGCAGCGGCGTGCCGTCGAAGAACACGCCGGCAACGCCCATGGCGAGCGCGCCGATGGCAAAATGCAGCGTGCCCATCAGCGCCGACGCCGTGCCGGCGATCTCGCCATGCTCTTCCATGGCCAGCACCGAGGTGGTCGGAATGACAAGCCCGAGGAAGCCGTAGCCGACGAACAGCAGGGCCGCCATAACATCGAGCCGGTCGACCCCCGTGGCCATGATGGCGAACAGCGCCACCATCGTCGTGGCATAGCCGGTCACCGCCACCCACACCACGCGCTTCAGCCCGAACCGTTCCGAAAGCAGGCCCGTCAGCTGCGACATGCCGATGAAGGCAACCGCGTTGATCGAGAAGAACACGCTGTAGACCGAAGGCGACAGCCCGTAATGGTCGATCAGGATGAAGGACGAACTCGACAGATAGACAAAGAAGCTCGCAATGCCGAAGCCGGCGATTGCCACCAGGCCAAGGAAATTACGGTCGCCCATCAGGAAACGGTAGCCGGCAAGCGCGGTACCGAAGGAGGACCCGACACGCTCTTCCGCCGGCCGCGTCTCCTTGAGCGAGGTCGCGAGCAGGATGGTGGCAAGCACCGCCGCACCGGTCACCGTCCAGAACACGGCGCGCCAGCCGAAATTCTCGATGATCTGGCTGCCGGTCAGCGGCGCCAGGATCGGCGACACCGAGAACACCAGCATCAGCAGCGACATCAGCTTGGCGGCCTCGTTGCCGGTGTGCAGGTCGCGCACGATGGCGCGCGGAATGGCCATGCCGGCGCTGGCGCCAAGCCCCTGCAGGAAGCGGAAGGCGATCAGCCACTCGATGGTCGGCGCCATTGCCGAGCCGATGCCGCCGGCCATGAACAGCGCCAGGCCGCCATAGAGCGGCAGCTTCCGGCCGACCATGTCGGAGATCGGCCCGACGACGATCTGGCCGAAGCCCATCGACAGGAAGAAGATCAAAAGGCTCATCTGCACGGCGGCGGTGCCGGCATGCAGATCGGTGCCGATCGACGGCAGCGCGGGCAGATACATGTCGATTGCGAACGGGCCGATGGCCGACAACAGGCCGAGCACGACCGCGATGCGGAGGAATTTGGGACTCATGATATTGGCTTCTTTCGAATCTGGTTGCCGCCGCCAGGCGACGTCTGACCCCAGGACGTTCCATCCCGAGGGATTCCTACTCCCAGAGCGAATTTATTCGTCCCTCTGGAGTGAAATCCCCTTATATCGTGTCCACAAATTTAGACACTCTTGTCCAAATCGTCAATCACCTCTATATAGATTTTCATGAGACCGGGCGTTTCTCCTGACACTTTCCCGCCACGTGGCCATGAGGCCAAGCGCATGTCGATCGTCGACGCCGCTGCCGGCGTGTTTTGCCGCGAGGGTTTCGCCGGCGCCAACATCGACCTGATCGCGGCAGAGGCCGGCGTCTCGCGCCAGACCGTCTACAACCACCATCGCGACAAGGAAAAGCTGTTCATCGCCGTGGTGCGCGACCTGACCGAACGCTGCAACGCCGGCATTTTCGCCACCATCGCCACCTTCCCCGATCAGCCCGGGGACCTCGAAGCCGACCTGATCGGTTTTGCCGTGCGCCTGAACCAGAACTGCATCTGCAACCGCGACGGAAAGTTCCTGCGCAAGCTGATCCAGACCGAGGGCGAGCGCTATCCCGAGCTCTTTGCCGAATGGCGCGAACAGGGCCCGGGCCGGACATGGCCGGCAATCGCCGCCCGCTTCGCCCGCCTAGCTTACGGCGGCCATCTCACGATCGACGATCCCGACGTGGCGGCACGCCAGTTCCTCGGCCTGGTCAATGCCGAATTGCAGACCACCTTCATGCTTGGCGGCACGCCGCGCGAGGACGAAGTGGTGCAATCGGCGACAAACGGCGTGCGCACCTTCATGCGCGCTTTCGGCAAGCGCCCTTCCCCGACCGGCGTGAAAAAACACACTGCGCTGGCTAACGCATAACATTTGCGGTTGCCGCGAAGCCGCCTTGCCGATCAAATCGTTGGCAATAGTCCTCGCTTCGGTGCGGCGGCGGTCTATATCAGGTTTACGCCGCCCTCAAGCTTGATTACAGCTATGCGGACGATTCAACGGAACCCGACCAACTCATGGCCGACGACCACATCCGCTACGACATTCTGGCCCAGGAGGCGTTGCGCGGCGTCATGCGCAAGGTCCTGGCCGAGGTCGCGCGCACCGGCCTTCCCGGCAACCATCATTTCTTCATCACCTTCCTGACCGGTGCGCCGGGCGTGCGCGTCTCGTCGCGCCTGCGCGAGCGCTATCCCGAGCAGATGACCATCGTCATTCAGTTCCAGTATTGGGACCTGAAGGTCACCGACACCGGATTCGAGGTTGGGCTCTCCTTCTCCGACGTGCCGGAGAAACTCGAGATCCCGTTCTCGGCCGTGCGCGGCTTCTACGATCCCTCGGTCAATTTCGAACTCGAGTTCGACGTCAAGACCGATGCGCAGCCCGACGAGGAACCGGCCGCACCAGCGCCCGAACCGCTGGCCATCGTCTCCGAGAAGAAGCCGAAGGCCGAGAAGAAGGCCGCCGCCGAAGCGGAGAAAAAGCCCGCCGCCGCCGATGCCGGTACCAAGGGCGCCGAAGTGGTCTCGCTCGACGCCTTTCGCAAGAAATAGGCTCGCGGCTCCCGCCATGGCCGAAATCGTCAAGCTTCGTCAGTTCCGCAAACAGAAGGCGCGGGCCGATAGAGAACAGGCGGCCGGCCAGAATCGCGCCTTGCACGGCCGCACCAAGGCCGAAAAGCAACGCGACCGCATGATTGCCGACAACAGCGAAAGGTTCGTAGCGGGCCATCACCGTGAAAAGCCCGGAGAACCGGGCGATCCCAGTGGCGGTCAATGAGCGCCGTCGAAAAACGCTCGGTGACCATACGCGGCCATCGCACCAGCTATTCCCTCGAAAAGCCTTTCCATGACGATCTCGTCGCGATGGCGGCGGCAAGGAAGCTGACGCTCGCCGCCCTTGTCGCCGAAGTCGACGAAACGCGGCCCCGCGACACCAACCTGTCCTCCGCGCTCAGGCTGCATGTCCTGGAGTGGGCGAAGCGCGGCGTCGCCGGCGAGACTTAAGAAGAAGCCGTGCGTTCCTCTTTCGTGCGTCTGGTGCCGAAGCCAAGCAAGGTCGAGCGCTCACGCTCCTCGGCCTGCTTGCGTGAGCGCACGCGCATCAGATCCTTCCAGCCGACATAGCCGACCAGCCTTCCATCCTCGCGCGCCACGACCGGCAGATGCGATACATTGGCCGTCAACAATTTGTCCGACAGACCTTCCAGATATTCGTCGGGATAGGCCAGCGTCACCTTGCTTCCGGCCAACAGCTCGCCGAGCGTCGTCGTCCGGTGCTTGCCGGCACGGCGCCAGCGCAGGATTGCCGGCGGATCGATGAGGCCGAGCACCTGCCTGTTTTCATCGACCACGGGAAAACTCGGATGCCGGGTTTCTGGCGCCGTCAGTAAGGCGGCCGCGCCATGCAGCGTCATCGTCGCCGGCACGCTCTCGACCTCTGACGTCATCACCTCACGCACCCTGGTGAGCGCGAATGGATCGATACGATATTCGCGCACCAGGTGGTGCCCTCGCCTGGCGATCTTCTCGGTCAGGATCGAACGCTTCATCAACAGCACGGTGACGGCATGCGCCGCCGCACAGGCCGCGATCAGCGGCACCAGCACATGCGTGTTGCCGGTCAGCTCGACGGCGAAGAAAGTGGCTGTCAGCGGCGCGCGCATCGTGCCGCCCATGGTGGCGGCCATGGCCAGCAGCGCCCAGAAGCCCGGGTCCGCCGCCGGCAGGACCCCGGCAAGCACCGCGCCCATCGCGCCACCCATGATCAACAGCGGCGCCAGCACGCCGCCCGAGGTTCCCGATCCGAGCGCCACCGACCAGATGACGGCCTTGACCACCAGCAGCAGGAGCGCAGCCGTGGCGATCGTGCGGCCGTCCAGCATGTCGGCGATGTTGTCATAGCCGACGCCGAGCGCCCGTGGGTCGATCAGGCCGCCCATGCCGACCACCAGGCCGCCGAGCATCGGCCACCACATCCAGTGGATCGGCAGCTTCTGGAAGCCGTCCTCGCAGGCGTAGACCATCTGCGTCAGCAGCCCGGACAACAGACCCGCGCAGATGCCGATCAGCACCCAGCCACCAAGGCCGAGGAAGGAAACCGCCATGCTGCCCTGGAACGGAAAGATCGGCCCCGGCATGTGCAGCATCGTGCGCCCCACCTCCGCCACGATGGCCGCCACCGCCACGGGAATGAAGCTGCGCGGCGTCCATTCGAACAAAAGCAGTTCCACCGCCAGCATGATGGCCGCGATCGGCGTGCCGAACACGGTGGTCATGCCGGCGGCCGCACCCGCCACCAGCAGCGTCTTGCGCTCGGTATCGCTGACCGGCAGCATCTGCGCGATCAGCGAGCCGATGGCGCCGCCGGTCATGATGATGGGACCCTCGGCGCCGAACGGCCCGCCGGAGCCGATCGAGATCGCCGACGACAGCGGCTTCAGGATCGCCACCTTGGCATCGAGCCTTGAGCGCCCGCGCAGGATCGCCTCGATGGCCTCGGGAATGCCGTGGCCGCGGATCTTCTCGCTGCCATAGCGCGCCATCAGGCCGATGATCAGCGCGCCGATGACGGGAACGAAGACGGCGGCAAGTCCGAGCGGCGTATCCTGCAGCTTCAGCTCGGCAAGCGAGAACTGGCCGAAATAGGCGATGTTGGTGGCCAGGCGGATCAGCTTCAGCAGCACGATGCCGGCAAACAGCCCGGCGGTCGCCACCACCACCGCTATCGCGGCGACGAGCAGCACCCGGGCGTCGGTGGTGAAATCCCTGAGATGACCGGGATTGGAATTGTGGGTCTTCATGGCTTTGCTTCCTGGCGGCGGCCGTGTCTGGTTTTTGCGGCACGGTCGAAGTGGCCAGCCGGTTGTCGGTCGGCTATGTATCGTAACACGATATATCTGTTCAAGCTGGTTTCGTTCGAAATTTCGTTTGAGCTTTCACCGGAAAACGAAGACATCTGCGATATGACGCAGCCGCCTAAGACACCACGCCCCGCCATCAGGCAATCCGACTACCAGCGGCTGTCCGAGTTCCGCTACCTGATCCGCCGCTTCCTCGAATTCAGCCAGGTGCAGGCCGAGGACGCCGGCCTGACCCCGCGCCAGCATCAGGCGCTGCTGGCGATCAAGGGATATCCGGGCGGCGGGCCGGTGACGGTCGGCGACCTTGCGGAACGCCTGCGCATCCGCCACCACAGCGCCGTCGAACTGGTCAACCGCCTCGGTGAGGCAGGACTGGTCGCACGCGATCAGGACAAGGACGACCACCGCCGCGTGCTGCTGCGGCTGACCGAACGCGCCGACGATTGCCTGGCCGAACTCTCTGCCGCGCATCTCGACGAGCTGTCGCGCATCGAACCCATGCTGCGGCGCCTGCTCGACCGGGGCCAGGACTGACATCCGGCGTCTGCGCGGGCCGGTACCGAACTATTTTTTTGAAATCCGAATCCTTCGGCCTGGCTGAGGCGTCTTGGACAGACGACAGCCAAGGGAGCCGATGCGATGAAACATCATTTGATACGCTACAAAACGAAGCCGGACTGGGCGAACGAGAACGAGCGCCTGGTCAAGGCTGTGTTCGAGGAACTGCGCGGCAAATCGCCGGAAGGCGTTCGCTACATGACCTGGCGCTCCGGCGACGGCACTTTCGTCCATCTCGTCGAGATCGAAACCGACGAGCATGCTGACATCATCCCCGGGCTTGCCGCTTTCGAGGCCTTCCAAAACGGCATCAGGGATCGCTGCATCGACCCTCCGCATCGTGACGTGATGACAGTGGTGGGCCATTATCGGATGCTGGACGAGTAGCCTGAATAGAACCATGGCAAGAACGGCCGGTGCATGAACAGTCCAGGCGAGATCCCAAGGCCTTTCGACCGCTTGTTCGGCGAATTGCGTCCCAAACTGCATCGCTATTGCGCCCGCATGACAGGCTCGGTCGTCGATGGCGAGGATGTCTTGCAAGAGGCGCTGGCCAAGGCATTCGAGGCCTTGCCCAACGCCGGCCTGATCGCCAATCCCGAAGGCTGGCTGTTTCGCATCGCGCACAATACCGCGCTCGACTTTTTGCGCCGCCGCGCCCGTGAGAAGACGTTCTACGAGGAGGAGCCGGACATGATCGCCGACCCGGCAAATTCGATCGCCGAACGGCAGGCCGCGGCAGCCGGATTGCAAAGTTTCATGCGCCTTCCCGTCGCGCAACGAAGCAGCGTCATCATGATGGATGTTTTGGGCTATTCGCTGCGGGAGATCAGCACCATGCTCGACACCAGCGTCCCTGCGGTCAAGGCCGCGCTGCATCGTGGCCGCGGCCGGCTGCGTGAGATCGCAGACGAACAGGACGATCGTCCTGTTCCCAGGCTGAGTGCATCGGAGCGCCTGTTGCTCGACGCCTATGTCGATCGCTTCAACGCCCGCGATTTCGACGCCGTGCGGGACATGCTGGCCGATGAGGTACGCTTGGAACTGGTGGCCAGGGCAAGGCTCAGCGGCCGCAAGGAGGTGGCAACCTATTTCGGCAATTATTCCCGGGTGCGAGACTGGCATTTCCAGCCTGGTTTCGTCGAAGATCGTCCGGCAATCCTCGTGCGCGATCCCAACGATCCCACGGCAGCCCCGGCATACTTCATCCTGCTGGGTTGGCAGGGCGGCAAGCTCGCCGCCATCCGCGATTTCCGCCACGCCAGATACGTCGCTGACGGCGCTGAAACATTCGTTCTTTGAGGCGATTGCCAGTCGGGCGGGCAGCCGGAATGCCTAGTCCTACTGCAGCGACTTCAACAGATTGTCGACCGTGAATGGGTTGGCTTTCGGCTTGGCCGGAGGCGGATTGTCGTTGGCGGGCGACTGCTCGGCCTTGGGCGCCTGTTGCGCCGCCTTGCGCTCCGCCTCGAGCCTGGCTTTTTCCTGGGAGGCAATGCGCATCGCCTCCTCCGCCTTCTGGCGC
>NZ_RZSJ01000288.1:0-7456 GCF_003998025.1 Mesorhizobium sp. M8A.F.Ca.ET.021.01.1.1 | reverse complement strand
GGGCGGGGCCGGTGCCGGCCGAAGAGCACTTCAAGCCGTCGCCGGCATGCGCGGCACAGAACTTGCGAAAACCGTTCTCCGTCTCGCCGCCGAACGGAACGAATGGATGCTTGGCATCCATCATCGCCTGCACGATGCCGGTGTCGCCGCCTTGCCCGGTGATGCCGTCGAACGGGCCGTTTGTGGCAATCGCGTCCGCCGTGGCTTTCTGGGCAACGCCGTCGTCCCATTTGCCGACCACCTCGGTGACTTCCCATTTCTTGCCGGAGCCGTCGAGGACCTCGTGGATGCCGGCATGACGGTCCGTGTCGACGGAAGTGCCGGCGACGCCGCGCACTTCGAGTACCTTTCCGCCGTTCGGGACATGCGAGACCAACCACTTGCCCCACAACGCGCCAAGGCCCTTCTGGTCGACATTGACGTTGATGGCATCCTTGGTGTCGAGGATGTTGTCGAAGGCGACCAGCACGACACCGGCCTCCTTCGCACGCTTGATGACTGGTCCGAATGCGGTTGGGTTCTGCGCGTTGACGACGATCGCGTCAAAGCCGGAATCGATGAAATTGTTGATCGCGGAGATCTGCGCCGGGACGTCCTCGCCCGTCGACACGACCTTGAATTCCTTCAGCTTTTTGGCGACATCCGGCTGTGCCGCATACGCCTTGGCGGTCTGCACCATCTGGATGCGCCAGGTGTTGGCGATGTAGCCGTTGGCCAACGCAATGCGGTATGGTCCGGCCTTCTTGGGAAACTTGAAGAATTGCGTATCGGCTGCCCATGGGGCAAAGCAGTCCGGCTCGGCTGCCGGTCCCTTGACGATTTCCGGGCCTCCGGCCATCGCCGCTGAGCTCAACATGACGAATGCAGTGGCGGCAACGATGCCACCAACGAGTGACTTGATCATCGATATTCCTCCCAGTTGCAGTTCTGACTTGTTTGTTAGCTGCAGTAGAATGACGTGTTCGCCCCAGCACCTCCCGCCCTGGCCGGCCACGCACGTCAGGTGGCCAGCACCGACCTCTCCCTCCTCGTTGCTTCCTTAAGCTGCAACGAAAGTATCATATTATCAATAATAAACAAGGAAAATTCTGTCGCTTATGTATAATAAACAGCGCTTAGACTTGATGCCGGTTCGAATGGTAGCGCTACCAAGAATGCCTGTAAAGGCTGATTTCAGCAGGGTCTAAACTGCTTCAGCGTGCCGTGCTCTCGCGCCGCTTGAGCTCGAAGCCGAGGTCGACGACACGCTCCTGCGGCCGATCACCGGCGATGGCCGCCAGCGCCATGGCGACAGCGCGCCTGCCGATTTCGTAGCGATGGGTGCGGATGCTGGTGATCGGCGGAAATGCCACCTGCATCATCTCGAGATCGTTGAAGCCGACGATGCCGATGGTCTTCGGCACATCGATCGAGGCGCGATGGCATTCAAACAGCACACCGAGCGCGATATCGTCATTGTTGCAGAAAACGCCGTCGAGCGTCGGCATCTTGGCAAGGGCGTCGCGGAACAATTCACGGCCAAGCGACACGCTGGAAAGCACCGGCGTGGTGGTGACCAGGCGCGGGTCGAACAGCCCGGCCCTCTCCATCGCCGCGCGGTAACCAGCCAGGCGCCGCTGCGAGCGCGGATCCATGCGTGCACCGATGAAACCGATCCGGCGATACCCCGCCTCGATCAGGTGCTCGGTCGCCGTCCTGCCGCCGTCGAGATGCGAGAAGCCGACCATCATGTCCACGGGATCGGGTCCGGTCTCCATCACCTGAACCACCGGGCAACCGGCATTCTCCAAGAGCTTTCGCGAGGTGGGCGTCTGGTCGATGCCGGCAACGATCAGCGCTGCCGGCCGCTGGGAGCCGAACAGCTGCAGCAGCCGCTCTTCCTCCAGTCCGGAATAGTGCGTGTTGCCGAGCTGAATGCGGAAGGGGCTGTCCGACAGGCTGTCATAGATGCCGCGCACCACCTCGGCGAAGACGTTGTTGGTCAGCGAAGGCACCAACACGCCGAACACTTCAGCCCGCGCCGAGGCCAACGCGCGTGCGTTCGGGTCCGGCACATAGCCAAGTTCTTCGACGGCGGCCAGGATCTGGCGGCGCAGTTCCTCGGAAACGCGCACCGGCTCGCGCAGCGCGCGCGAAACGGTGATGGCGCCGACGCCTGCCTTGCGTGCCACATCCGATATGGTCGGGCGGCCACCGCCCCGGCGCGAGCGCGGCTTGATCAAGGCCTTGGCCCATGCGCATGGCCATCGAAGCGCGCCCGCAATGCGATATTTCCAGCTGTCGCCATCTCACCGGCCTGTTGCCGCACCCATCGGCCCCTGGCGTCGCGCAGGGACTGGCTGTTGTCAAGCCGAGCCACTGAGTGGCTGGGCCTGGCCTTCCTCAGGCGGCTAAGGCGGCCCTGTGCCTCGCCTTCCACATGAACAGGCCGATCGCCAGTATGTTCAAGAGGTTCCAGGCGATGCCGTTCAGGAACGCGGCGGCGTACGAGCCGGTCAGGTCGTAGATCCAGCCCGACATCCAGCCGCCGATCGCCATGCCGAAAATCGTCGCCATCATGACGATACCGATACGCTGGCCGGCCTCCTTGGCCGGCAGGTACTCGCGCACGATGATCGCATAGCAAGGCACGATGCCGCCTTGTGACAGGCCGAAGACCAGCGACACGACATAGAGCGAGGCGAGCCCGTCGAACGGGATATAGAATAGCAATGACAGGCATTGCAGCACCGAGCCGATGAGCAGGGTTTTGACGCCGCCGATGCGGTCGGCGACGAAGCCCGAGGCAAGCCGGCTGACGACGCCCGCCGCCATCATGATCGACAGCATGTCGGCGCCATGCGCCATGCCGTAGCCAAGATCCATGCAATAGGCGACGATGTGAACCTGGGGCATCGACATCGCCACGCAGCAACCCAAGCCGGCGACGACCAGCAGCGCCTGCATTGCCCCCGGCGACATAGGAATCGGCTGCACCGACCGGCTTCCGGGCGAGCCGGCGGCAGCCGCTTCCGGCGCGCCGCGCCGCAGCAACAACACCAGCGGCACCATGGTGACCAGGCAGAAGACGCCGATTGCCGCATAGGTGAAGCGCCAGCCTTCCGCCTTGATCAGCGTCGGCATGATGGTGGGCCAGATCGCTCCGGCGAGGTAATTGCCGGCCGCCGCCGCCGTGACGGCGACGCCGCGGCGACGATTGAACCAGTGCGAGATATCGGCGATCAACGGTCCGAAGATCACCGATGTGCCGAGACCGATCAGCACCCCTTGGGCAAGGGTGAATTGCAGGATCGAGGTCGACAGCGCCGCGAGCAGGAGGCCGGCGGAGAGCGCGATCGAGGAGAACAGCGCCGGAATCCAGTAACCCATGCGGTCGATGGCGCGGCCGACCAGCACATTGCCGGCGGCAAAGCCGACCATGGTCGCGGTGTAGGGCATGGATGCCGCGGCGCGGTCGACGCCGAACTCGGCCTGTACCGCCGGCAGCACCACGACAACGGCCCACATGCCGACCGCGCCGATTGTCGCCAGCAGCATCGAGATGGCCAGCCGCATCCAGGCGTAGGAGCTGTCGATACCGGGACTGGGCCGGCTCAAGTCGGTTCGGGTCAAAGGCGTTTCCTGTCGGCGGTCTCGAAAACCGGTCGCCGTTGTCGCCACTATCCGCGCATTCCCCGTCCATAGCAGCGCCACGACAGGCAAATCCGTGGCTCCAGAGCGGAAAGGCAGGTGGGAACCGACATCCATGTGTGGAGTTTCCGATCAGCAACCCCGCAAAGGAGTCCAGCCATGACCGCCACCAAGCAGAAATGGTCGGCCGAGGTAACCGAGCACAGCGATGCGATGGATCTCGAGGAGCATGTCTTCGAATCCGACGACGCCAAGAAGATCGCAGCCTCGCTCAAGCGGTCGGCCGAACACAGCCACCGTCGCAAGGCCGAGCCCTTCCAATCCGCCATGTCGATGCTGAATTTCTACATCAACAGGGCCGGCAGAAACCTGCCCGCGGCGCGCAAGAAGGTCCTCGAGGACGCCAAGGACGAACTGCGCGAAGCATTCGGGCGGCCAAAGGAGGACTAGCCGCCCTCGCCCGCCAATGGCTCCTGACTGGACAGGGCGTCCTATTGCTTGATTTCGGGTTCGACGAGCCTGGCCAGGTTCCGCAGCGATTCCTGCCAGCCGAGATAGCAAGCTTCCGCCGGAATGACATCCGGGATACCGGCCTGGGTGATGTTCACTTCGGTGCCCACGGACACTTTCTTCAACGTCACGGTCACCTCGATCTCGCCGGGCAGGTTGGGATCGTCGAACCTGTCGGTGTAGCGCAGGAGTTCGCCCGCGACGAGCTCGACATACTCACCGCCAAATGAGTGGCTGTCGCCAGTGGTGAAGTTGCGGAACGACATCTTGAACGTGCCGCCGACCTTGCCCTCGAAGTGATGGACCGTGCAGGTGAAGCCGTTCGGCGGAAGCCATTTGGCAAGCGCATCGGCCTCGAGGAACGCACGGTAGACCTTCTCCGGGCTGGTGGTCAGAACGCGATGCAGACGAACGGTGCTGGGCATGTCGATACTCCTTCGTGGTCTCTGTTCGATACCCCAAGGACGGTTATCACACGGCCGATCCGACACAGGTTTTTGAGTTTTTTGACGGTGGCGGCCTCAATTGCTTCGAGCCGGCAAGGCGGAAACACCCGCGCAAATGGCTGTGTCGCTGGAGTTCTATCGCGAACGGATGACGTTGTCGGTATTGGCCAGGAGCTTGCGCACGGCATTGCGCGCCGCATCCGGCCGCTGCAGGCGGATATTCTTTTCGATCGCCTCGTGCATCTTCTGGGCGAGCTGCAAATCGTCGAGTTCGCGGGTCGTGTAGGCAAACAGGTGATCGAAGGCGGATTCGATCAGCACGCCGAGCGGGACCAGCAGGTCATTGCCGGAGGCACGCAGGATTGCAAGGTGGAAGCGGGTGTCGGCGCGGGTCCGTTCCTGCAGACTTTTCGCCTCGCCCATCTCCCGGCAGGCCTGGCTGATCTCAGCCATCTGCTCGTCGGTCCGCCGCATGGCGGCAAAGGCGGTCGCTTCCGGCTCGATGATGTGGCGGAATTCCTGCACCGTCCTCAGGAACACCTCGCGGTCGGGCGACGTCGCGTACCAGGCGAGCACATCGCGGTCGAGCAGGTTCCAGCGTTCTTTCGGTTCGACCCAACTGCCGATCTTGGGGCGCGATGCCAGCAGGCTCTTGGCCATCAGCATCTTGATCGCCTCGCGCACCGCCGACCGGCTGACGCTGAAGGTCTCCGACCACTTGGCTTCATTGGGCAGGATGGTGCCGGGCGGATAGTCGCCGCGCACGATCCTGAGCCCGATCTCGCTGGCCAGCGACGTGTGTACGCTGGAGCCGGGAATGCGCGCCGCGTCGGGCCGGCGAACACCGGCCGGGCGTTCGGCGGCTACAGCCTTTTTGGGCGATTTTTCCTTGTTCGGCCTCGCGTCCCGCATGAATTCCAGAAAGGCCGGTTTAGGGAAGCTGTCAAGCGCGGTGCGGCCATTGGGCGGCAAAGCCGGCTTCTATGCACAACCCAGCGCGATTCGACCTCGCTCAGGCGGTCTTGACGTATTTGCGCCAGCTATGCTCCGGCCGGAAGCCGAGCATGTTGCGCGCCTTGCGGTTCGATAGCAGCGTCTCGTATTCGCCGAGTTCGCCCTTGACCGGCACGCCGGGATAGAACCGCTTCAGGAGTTCGGCGGTCGGCAGATCGGACGAGGTGTCGTCATTGGCGGCGTTGAATACCTGGTAGCCCAGCCCATCCTTCTCGATGGCGCGCAGCGTGATCTGGCCAAGGTCGCGCGCGTCGATATAGCTCCAGGCGATACGTTTGCGGAAGCCCGGATCGGCGAACCATTTCGGAAACAGCGAATACTCATGCGGCTCGATGACGTTGCCGATGCGCAAGGCATAGATGTCCGTGCCATTGCGCTGCGCGAAGGCGCGCGCCGTCTTCTCGTTGACGATCTTGGACAGCGCATAGCTGTCCATCGGATCGACGTCATACTCCTCGTCGAGCGGGAAATGCGTGGGGTCGCGCGGCTCGTTGGCGAACACCAGGCCGTAGGTCGTCTCGCTGGAAGCGATGATCACCTTGCGGATGCCGAGCTTCACCGCGGCCTCGATGACGTTGTAGGTGCCCATCGCGTTGATGCGGAACACCTCGTTGTCGGGTGTGATCATGATGCGTGGGATGGCGGCGAAATGCACCACGGCGTCGACGGGCTGCGGCCGCAGCGACGGATCGAATTCGTGCAGCCCCATATAGCTCGACAGCGCGTTGAACACCTGGCCGCTGTCGGTGATGTCGGTGATCAGCGTGCGCACCTTGGGATTGTCGAGCGGTTTGGTGTCGATGTTGAGCACCTGGCAGCCCTGCTCCACCAGATATTGCACGACGTGGCGTCCAGCCTTGCCGCTGCCGCCGGTGAACATGATCCGCTTGGTCATTTCTGGTCTCCACGAAAGTCCTGGGATTTACGTCTATTGTCAGACAATATTGCTTTCTGCAACCGTCTATGGCTAAAACAGCGGCAACATTATCGATAATCACAGAACAGGACAGACAGCATGAACACCACCGCCACCAGCGAGACAATCGGCTTTGTCGGCCTTGGCCTGATGGGTCACGGCATCGCCAAGAACATCGTCGACAAGGGCTATTCCCTGACCTTTCTCGGCCGCAAGAACCGCAAGCCGGCGGAGGATCTTCTCGGCCGGGGCGCTCGTGAGGCATCGACCTCCCGAGACGTGGCGGCCGCATCCGATATCGTCTTCATCTGCGTCACCGGCTCGCGCGAGGTGGAGGCCATTATTCGCGGTCCCGGCGGCCTCAAGGAGGGTTTGAAGAAGGGGTCGGTCGTCGTCGACTGCTCGACCTCGGATCCGGTCTCGACGGTGGCGCTCGCGGCCGAACTCAAGGCGCTCGGCGTCGACTATGTCGACGCGCCGCTAAGCCGCACGCCGAAGGAAGCGTGGGAAGGCACGCTCGACGCCATGGTCGGCGCGCCCGACGCCGTCTTCTCCAGGGTCAAGCCGGTGATCGACACCTGGGCTGGCCGCATCGTCCATATCGGCGACACCGGCGACGGCCATCGCATGAAGCTGCTCAACAATTTCATCTCGCTCGGTTACGCCGCCATCTATTCCGAGGCATTGGCGCTGGCCGAGAAGGTCGGCATCTCGCCGCCGCGTTTCGACAGCGTCATCCGCAACGGCCGCATGGATTGCGGCTTCTACCAGACCTTCATGCGCTGGACGCTGGAAGGCGACCGCGACGCCCACAAATTCACCATCGCCAATGCCTTCAAGGACCTGACCTATCTGGAATCGATGGCGGGCGCGGCGGGCATCGCCAACCCGCTCGGCAACGCCACCAAGAATTCCTTCGCCGGCGCCCATGCCACCGGGC
>NZ_RZSJ01000287.1:0-7471 GCF_003998025.1 Mesorhizobium sp. M8A.F.Ca.ET.021.01.1.1 | reverse complement strand
TCTACACCTCGGTCGATTTCTTCGACGACAATGAATTGTCGACCTTCCGCGGCTATCCCTACTGGCTGCGCTCCGTCGCCGGCCACCCGCGCGAAAAGTATGGCAGCCACCCCTTCACCTTCTGGCAGTACACCGGAACCGGCATCGTTCCCGGCATGACCGGCAAGTCCGACATCAACGTCTTCAACGGCTCGGAAGCCGCCTGGAACAAGTGGCTGCGGCAGAACACACGTTGACACCGTGGCAACGGTAGCGAGGCCGGCTGGATTGGTGGCTGCGGCAGAAGACCCGTTGACACCGGGCCTGCCGCCTGCTTTTCGACACTACCAGCGGTAAAGAGTGCAACCGCTGGTAATTCAGGGCGTTGGCCTCCAGGCACGACAAAGCCCTCTTCGTTTCGAAAGGAAGCTGATGCGACTGCGTTCTCAAGCCCTCGCGGCGCTGTTCTTGTGCGCCACGGCCTTGCCGGCGATGGCGCAGGAATGCGGCGGCGATTTCGAGACCTGGAAACAGGGTGTGGCGGCGGAAGCCAAGGCTGCCGGTGTCGGCGCCGTCGGTCTCGATGCGCTGGAGGATGCCAGGATCGACGAGAAGGCTCTGGCTCGCGACCGCGCCCAGGGAGTCTTCACGCAAACCTTCGTCCAGTTTTCCAACCGCATGATCTCGGCCTACCGGCTGAAGCAAGGTGCGGCGAACATGAAGAAATACGCCGATATCTTCGCCCGCGCCGACCAGCAGTTCGGCGTCCAGGCGCCTGTCATCACCGCCTTCTGGGCGCTTGAAACGGATTTCGGCGCCGTCCAGGGTGATTTCCACACGCTGAGCGCACTGGTGACGCTGTCGCATGACTGCCGCCGCCCGCAATTGTTCCGGCAGCAACTGGTGCCGCTCTTGGAACTGATCGATCGCGGCGTGCTGCCAGCCGATGTCACGGGCGCCTGGGCTGGCGAGATCGGCCAGACTCAGATCCTGCCGTCCGACTATCTTGCGCGCGGCGTCGACGGCGATGGAGACGGCAAGATCGACCTGCGAAACAGCGTGCCGGACGTGATCATGACCACCGGCAACAAGGTGCTGTCGCGCGGCTGGAAACGCGACGAGCCCTGGATCCAGGAAGTGCGCGTGCCCGACGAGATGCCATGGGACCAGACCGGCCGCACCAACAAATTGCCGCTGACACAGTGGGCGCAGTGGGGCGTCACCAACCCCGACGGCTCGCCGCTGGTCGACAAGGGCCTGCAGGCCGGCCTGGCGCTGCCCATGGGCCGCAAGGGTCCGGCCTTCCTTACCTATGAGAATTTCGACGTCTATCTCGAATGGAACCAGTCCTTCACCTACGCGCTGACCGCGGCCAATCTTGCCGCGCGGCTGGCGGGCGCACCGCCCCTCGATCCGCGCAATCCCGAGCCGGGTCTCAACAACGACCAGATGAAGGCGCTGCAGACCAAGCTCGAGGCCAGCGGTTACGATGTCGGCACGGTCGACGGCATCCTGGGCACCAACACCCGCGAAGCCATCCGCAAGGAGCAGATGCGGCTAGGCCTGCCGGTTGATGGCTGGCCGACGCCGGAGTTGCTGGGAAAGCTGTAGCTTCCTCTTCCTTCTCCCCTTGTGGGCCTGTTGCGTAATTGGCTGGTTGTGATTCTCTGAGATGAAACTCGGATGAATCGCAATGGCGGTGAAGCAAACGGGTCAGCTTGGCGGAGGTTTTTCTTGGCGGCAAGGTGGCTGGCGGGTCTTTCGCATTTCCTCCCCAGCGCTCCGATTCTGTCGAAAATCAGCCTAAATAGCAGATAGAATTATTTTCTGGATTTATTTTCACAAATAATTTTTCCCCCACATCCATCCTGTCACTAACTTTGTGTAAATTGTCACGGAGGATAGAATGGAAAAGTCTCCCGTTAAATTCGTATCGCACTTCCAGGCAATAATCCGGAGGTTCGGATCCCTGCAAAAGACGATCTATTACTGTCGCTTCGACAGATGGCCAGTGAGCAGATTTCCTTTTATAATACGCATTTTGAACATAACCAGAAACGGCAATGATAAAAGCCGCCATCAAAATAACGCCTATAAGGAAATATAATACCATAGTAGCCGCTCGATACAAACTTCCACCGACGCCCTAGACACTTCTCTTCGGCTTAGCGTCCATCGTCAAGTAGCTCTTTCGCAGGTCCATGCCGCAAGAACTCTTCGCCCCGAAGGTGCTGGACCTGGCCCGCATTGCGATTCCTCCGAGCTTCATCTCAGGGAATCACAACCAGCCAATTACGCAACAGGCCCACAAAGGGAGGAGGAAGAAAGCTTAATCCGCCATCGTCTCCAGGCTTGCAAACCCCTGCGGCGCGTCGCCCTCGTCGAAGGGCGTCGTCACCTCGACGAAAGTGTCGGGATAAAAGCCGTTGAAGCGGGTCCTGAGCGACAGCGAGTAGGCGCCGATATGGCCGATCTCGATCCAGTCGCCGGTATCGACGGTTTCCGGCAGCCAGAACGGCCGCGACAGGATATCGACGGAATCGCAGGTCGCGCCGCACACTTTGAACGGCACGATGTTGTTCTCGTCGCCATTGCGCGTGCGGATCGCCGGATCGGGGATGAAGCGCGCCGGCAGCGTGATCTTGCCGGTCCATGAATCCGACAGCGACGCCCAGATGCCGTCATTTATGTAGAGCCGCTTGCCCTTGCGCAGGAGCACGCGCACGATCAGCGACAGGCAGCGCGCCACGATCACCCGGCCCGGCTCCGCCACCAGCGGTATCTGGTCGAATTGATATTCCTTCAGGTCGCCGGAGAGCCGCGACATGATCTGGCCGAGCGACGGCATCTCGATCTGCTTGCGGTTGGGATCATGTCCGTATTCGGCCGGAAAACCGCCGCCGACATCGAGCCCCGCAATGTCGAAGGTCAGCCGGTTGCGCACCCAGTCGGCCGAGGCCAATGCCCGCTCATAGGTGTCGGGGTCCTCGATCTGGCTGCCGACGTGGAAGCACAGGCCGACCTTGTAGCCGGTGCGGTTCAGCCGCTCGGCGAGTTCGACCGCATAGGCCGGCCCGGCGCCGAATTTCTTCGACAGCTCGTAGGCGGCATGCCCCTTGGTCTGCACGCGCACGAAGACGGTGACCGCGCCCGGATCGATATCGAGCGCCCGCACCACCCGGGTCAGCTTAGTGATCTCGTCCTCATGGTCGAGCGAGATGACGCGGATGCCGTATTTTTCCAGCGCCAGCTTGATGTCGGACTGTGCCTTGACCGGGTGCATGTAGAGCATCTCGGCATCGGGCGAGACAGCGCGCACGGCGGCGAACTCGCCTGGGGAAGCGACGTCGAAGGCAGTGACGCCGGCCTCGACCAGCGTCTTCAGCACGATCTGCTCGCCATTGGTCTTGACCGCATAGGCGGTCTTGCCGCGGAACATGCCCATGAACTGCCTGGCATCGGCCTTCAGCACCTGCGGGCGGAAGCAATAGACCGGATCGTCCGGGCGAAGCGCCAGTGCCGCCTCGCGGGCATTCTCGAATCGCTGCATGGACGAATCCTCGACTTCGACTGCGCACAATTAATCCAAGCTAGCGGCTAGCGCATGACCCCGAAAGTCAATTTCGACTTTCATCTTGCAGCGTCCTTTGCGCGTCTCTGGAGACGCGCGGCGCTGCAATGAATACAATTCTCTGTCTCGCGCCCCCTGACGGTGCCGCATTGGCTTGTCAGAAGGCCATCGGTCCAGTTTCGGGTGGCCCTTGTCGGCGAACCGGATATGGCTTCTGCCTTGTGGTTGGCATTCCGGCCATCTGGGGGAGGATTCATATGGCAGTGACCGCTATATCTGCGTCACGTGGACCGATGGCGCTCAAGGACTGGGGCCAGTTGCTGCTGCTCGGCGCGATCTGGGGCGGCTCGTTCTTCTTCGCCCGCATCGCGGTGGCGGAACTTCACCCGCTGGTGCTGGTGCTGTTTCGCGTCGCCATCGCCGCGATCGCGCTGCAGCTCTATCTCGGCTTGCGCGGCCCGTCTTTCCGCCTTGCTCTGCCGCATGCCGGCCTGTTCTTCCTGCTGGCCTTCACCAACAACGTCGTCCCCTTCTCGCTGATCTTCGCCGGCCAGACCCAGCTCGGTGCCGGCGTCGCCTCCGTCCTCAACGCGACGACACCGTTCTGGACGCTGATCCTCGCCAATGCCCTGACCTCGGACGAAAAGCTGTCCTGGAACAAGCTCGCGGGCATCGGGCTCGGTGTCGCCGGCACCGCCGTGATGATCGGTCCCGGCCTGCTCGCCGGGCTGGGCGGCCCGGTCTGGGCCAAATTCGCGCTGATCGGCGCATCGCTCTCCTATGGCGTTGCGCTGATGGTCGCCCGCCGCTTCAAGGGCGTGCCCTCGCCGGTCGTCGCCACCGGACAATTGACGGCCTCGACCATCATCATGATCCCGATCGTGCTCTTCGCCCATGGCCCCGCCGGCCTGTTCTCCGCCTCGCCGCCGGTGTGGGCGGCGGTGCTGGCGCTGGCGCTTCTATCGACGGCCTTCGCCTATATCCTCTACTTCAACCTCGTCGCCTCGGCTGGGGCCACCAACGCCTCGCTGGTCACGCTGATCGTGCCGGCCAGCGCCATGCTGCTCGGCTTCCTGTTCCTCGGCGAACGGCTCGAACTGTTCGAGATCGGCGGCGTGGTGCTGATCGGTCTCGGCCTTGTCACCATCGACGGGCGCCTGTTCGGAAGACGTTAGTGCGCGGCATGCCGGCATCGCGGTAGCGCTGTCATGACACGCCAACGACACCATCCCGCCATAATTTATTCACAGGCCTGAAGCCGGTTTTTGCCGAAGAGTTTCAACGGCTAACGGCAAAACCGAGGTCGCGAATTCCACATTTACGTCGCAATGCAGCACATTTTCCGCTTGCCTGTGGCACAAATGAACCTAGACTCCAGGGCATAGCTCTTTAAGAGGAGGCTATGTCATGGGACTTACGAGGCCAATCAACGCATTGATGATTTGTGCTGCGTTTGCTTTCATCGGCGCCCTCATTATGGGCGTCCTTCCCTGAACCCGCCAAGACGGGGAAGACCAGCACCTAATAGTCCAACCAATTCGAAAGGCCGGGTTTTTACCCGGCCTTTTGCTTGATCGGCTGCCCCCTAGGCGGCGGCCGATCCGGCCACCTCCGCCTCGTGCGAGCGGATGCCGATCATGTGGCAGACGGCGAACACCAGATCGGCCCGGTTCATCGTGTAGAAGTGAAAATCGCCAACGCCGCGCTCGACCAGGTCCAACACCTGCTCGGCGGCCACCGCGGATGCCACCAGCGCATGCGTCTGTGGGTCGTTCTGCAGGCCGTCGAAGCGCTCGGCCAGCCAAGCCGGCACCAACGCGCCGCAGCGCGCCGAGAAATTGGCGACCTGGGTGAAATTGTGCACCGGCAGGATGCCGGGCACGATCGGGATGTAGATGCCGGCGCGGCGCGCGCGCTCGACGTAACGCTCGTAGAGATCGTTCTCGAAGAAGAACTGGGTGATGGCCCGCGTCGCGCCATTGTCGACCTTGCGCTTCAGCATATCGATGTCGGTGGCGAAATCAGGGCTTTCCGGATGCTTTTCCGGATAGGCTGAAACCGAGATGTCGAAATCGCCGGCGCCCTTCAGCGCCCCGACGAGTTCGGCGCCATTGGCGTAGCCGTCCGGATGCGGCCGGTAGGCAGCGCCGACGCCTTCCGCCGGATCGCCGCGCAAAGCGACGAATCGCTTCACGCCCATGTCGGTGAATTCCTGGATCACGGCGTCGACCTCATGGCGGGCGGCATCGACGCAGGTCATGTGCGCCGCCGGCGTCAGGCTGGTCTCCTTCAGGATGCGGCCGATGGTGCGCGCCGTGCGCTCACGTGTCGAGCCGCCGGCGCCATAGGTCACCGAGACGAATTTCGGCTGCAGCGGCTCCAGCCTTGTGACCGTATCCCACAGCCTTGCCTCCATCTCGTCGTTCTTCGGCGGGAAGAACTCGAACGAAACCCTGACCTTGTCGCCAATATCGGGACGGCGGGAAAAACGAAACTGGTTCATCAGGCGATTTCCCCTATCGAGCTCACTCTGGTCTGCTGGCTGGCGTTGGCAGGATCGGCGATCAGCAGGCGCCGGTCGCGGCCAAGCCAAAGCTTGACGGTGAGCCTGGCCTCGTTGCCGCCGCGCGGTTCGAATTCCTGGGCATCCTCGAGATCGAGGCCGGCTTCCGAGAACCACTCCCCGATCTGCCGGTCGGAAAAGCCCAGCCGCATATGCGCATGCTCGTCGCGCAGGAACTCAAGCGCGTGCGGCGCGAAATCGACGATGACCAGACGGCCCGCCGGGCGCAAAAGCCGCGCTGCCTCGTGGATGGCGCGGGCCGGATCGTCGAGATAGTGCAGCACCTGGTGGATGGTGACGAGATCGAAGGCATCGCGCTCGACCGGCGGCGAGAAGATATCGCCCTGCCGCACCTGCGCATTCGAAACGCCGGCCTTGTCGAGATTGGCGCGCGCCACGGTCAGCATCTCGCGGGACATGTCGATGCCGATGCCGCGCCGGTAGAGCGGCGAAAAGATTTCGAGCAGCCGCCCGGTGCCGGTGCCAAGGTCGAGCATGGACTGGAACGGCCGCTTGCCGACCAGCTTCAGCATCGCGGCCTCCACGGCGCGGTCGGGCACATGCAGCGAGCGGATATGATCCCAGCTTGCGGCGTTCTGCGAAAAATACTCGGTGGCGCGGTCCTGGCGCTTGCGCTTGACCGAGGTCAGCCGCTCCAGGTCACGCTCGACCTGCGGGTCGGCGCCCCGAATGCCGGAGACCAGCCCCATCACGAAGTCCCGCGCGGAATCGGCGTCCGACAGGCGGAAGAAGGCCCACGACCCTTCCTGGTAGCGGCCGATCAGCCCGGCCTCGAGCAGAAGTTTCAGGTGCCGCGAGACACGCGGCTGCGACTGGCCGAGAATTTCCGTAAGGTCGGAAACGGTGAGGTCGCCGCGCGACAACAGTGCCAATATGCGCAGGCGGCTGGATTCGGCCGCCGCCTTCAGCGTATCCACCATGGTGTCGAGCGAGACATGCATCAGCGTATTCTCTTTGAAAAAGATATAAACATATGTTTATGTCGATTTTCGAAACCACGCAAGCGCTATGTCGCTTCCGGACAAGAAAATGCCGCATGCGTGATTTTTCGGTGCATGCCGTCCAAAAACGTGTAGCGGTTTTGGGACAATGACATGCATCAGCAAGAAGATCGGCCGATGAGCGAACCGCGTGAGATGTTCGAGGCACGCGAAGGCGAGAGGAGACTGGACCAGGATCCGGCGACGATGCCGCCGGATGGCGGCATCGTCTTCATCGGCCGTATCGCCTCGCCATGGACCACCCGGGAAAGCTGCCCGAAGAACATGCGCACGGCACGTGAGACCGGACAGCCGGCGGTGCTGACCATCGACGCGCCCTATCGCAGCGGCCTGCAA
>NZ_RZSJ01000286.1:0-7491 GCF_003998025.1 Mesorhizobium sp. M8A.F.Ca.ET.021.01.1.1 | reverse complement strand
GATCGTCATTGAGCCGCGCAGGCCGTCGATCGACTTGGCGATAAGTGACTGGTTCTGCCAGTCGAGCGCGCTTGTTGCCTCATCCAGGATGAGCAGTGAAGGCTTGCGCAGCAGCGCGCGCGCCAGCGCGATGCGCTGACGCTCGCCGCCCGACATGCGCACGCCGCGGTCGCCGACCACCGTCTCCAGTCTGAGGTCAAGCCGTTCTACGAATTCGCCGGCATGCGCGGCGCGGAGTGCCGTCCACAATTCGTCGTTGCTGGCCTGCGGTGCGGCAAGCCGCAGGTTCGCCGCGATCGTGTCATGCAGCAGGAATACGTCCTGCGGCACATAGGCCACCTGATCGCGCCAGCGGCGGCGGTTGGCGGCATCGACCTCGACGCCATCGACGAGGATCTTGCCCGCGGTCGGCTCGAGCAGCCCGAGCAGCATGTCGGCGATCGTACTCTTGCCTGATCCGGACGGGCCAATCAGGGCGGTGACCTTGCCGGCCGGAAGGCCGAAGGTGACGTCGCTCACCACCGCCTTGCCGGCGCCGCCGTCATAGGCAAAGGAGACGTCGCGAATGTTCAGCCCCGTATCGAGGGCCAGCTTGCGGGCATCCCCGGATTCGATATGGCCCGGCTCGCGCTCGGCGTCGAAACGTGCCTGCAGGCTGCGCATTGCCGTATAGGCGGGCAGGTTGATCAGCACCTGCTGGGCCTGCGTCTGCATGTCCATGAAGCGCGGCGCGATGCGCATGAAGACCAGGAGCAGCACGACGATCTCGGCCAGCGACAGGTTGAAGCGGACCAGCGCCACATAGATGAAGACGCTCAAGCCCACGACGCTCGCCACCTGGAACACGGCGGTGCCGATCGAGCTGTTCCGCACATAAGCGATGTTATCGGCCTTCATCTTTTCGAGCGTGGCCTGCAGCTGCGCGAAATAGCTGCCCTCGACATTCAGGCTCTTGGCCACCTTGATGCCGCCGAGAAATTCCGAAACCGTACGGTACTGGTCCTGGCGATTGCTCGTCAGGATGCGGCCGAAGGCCGTGGCCCGCGAGCGAAACGGCTGCAGCGCTATGAACATCACGATGCCGATGACGACGGCAAACGCCGTCATAACCGGGGAGATGAACATGGAAATCACGAGATAGCCCGCCAGCAGCACGGCGATCTGCACCAACATCAGCAGGGAAAAGGCGGCCCCCTGGACGCGGTCGATGTCACCGGTCAGGGCATGGTCGAGATCGGAGCCGCGCATGCGCGTGAACACGCCCCACCGCGCCTTGCCGATGCTCTCGAACAGGTTCATGCGCAGGCGGTTGATGAAATCGAAGAGCAGCCTTGCCATGTAGACCGACTTGAAGCGGTTGAAGGCTGCCTGCACGGCAACAAGCCCGACCAGCGCGCAAAGCACCGTCGTCAGTTGCAGCGTTCCGCCGGGCACCAGCCAGCGGACGAAATCGATATTCGGCAGCCTGACCGCGAAATCCTGGTCGGCGCGCCCAACCAGGTGCAGCAGCGGAATCAGCAGCAGGATCGAGATGCCTTCGGTCAGGCTGCCGAGGATCAGGAACAACAGCGCCGTCCAGGTCCGCCGCCCGCCGATCTGGGCAATGACGGCGCCAAATGCCGCGACATCGCGAAACAGCGACAGGCTGAAGACCGATGACCTAGGCATCTCCGGCCAATTCCTTTTCGATCAGCGCCACAGCCTCGCCGATCCTGTCGATGCCCGTTGGAACGTCCAGCCGGCACACGCCGACATGGTTAGCGATTGCTGAACAGTGACGAAGGTGCATCGCGGCGAAATCGCCGGAGAGCGCCGCGCGGCCGAAACGCGTCACGTAGGAGAATTTGATGATGGCCGGCAAGGCGGCAATGGAAGGCAAGGGGGTGATCCCAGCCCTTTCGCCACGCTCGAGTATGTAGATCCTGGCCGCCGGCACCCTGTTGCCGGAGAAGGCGCCGTGCAGGCGATGCTGCATCTTCTCGATCGCGGGATGCACTTGCGGCCGCACTTGCGCCTGCCCAAGCGAGATTGCCGCTGCGGCATCGGCGGCAAGCTTGATCTGCGGAAACCCCGGAACGATCATCGGCTGGTTCGGGTTTGCCAGGTCGAGCGCGACGACATCGTCGGTAAGCAGATCGTGTCCGGCCCGGATCAGCGCGCTTGCCGTCGTCGATTTGCCGGCGCCCTTGTCGCCCATGAAGATGGCGCCCCTGCCGGTTACCGCAATGGCGCTGGCATGAAGAACCAGCAGGCCGCGCTGGTGCAGAAGCAGCGCCAGCACCGGCCCCAGCAACGGAAAGGCAAGCAAGGCGTCGTCGACGCCGGGCGCCGGCTGGACATCGATGCGGCGGGCGTCGCTGATCAGGAATGCGCCGACGGCCTCCCAGGCCAAATACTGCCGGCCGGGCTCGAAGCGGAAGACGGTCGCGGCCTCCGCCGAAGGCTTGGGCATATCGATCGGGCCGATGGCGATCTCGATGTCGGCCGACGCCGGGTCCGCCGGCTCCAGTTCGGGCAGGGACACGCCGGATGCGATGATCAGGCCGTAGGCGCGGTAGTAACGTCGTTCTCCCGCGATCCCGCCGCGCCGGGGAAGATGGTCGAGATCGCCGGCGAACGGCTCTTGGCGGGACATCATGCCGGGCTCCCGCCATGCTGGACCTGCCGCAGCCACAGCGACAATGACGCCGAGCGCCAGACATACTGGACATCGAGCGGCGCCACCTGGTCCGGCTGGCGCAACAGCCGCGCATAGGCAGCGGTTACTTCCGGCAGGTTGACATAGGGCGCGATGCGACCCGCGTCGCCAAC
Organism: Mesorhizobium sp. M8A.F.Ca.ET.021.01.1.1; assembly: GCF_003998025.1. Taxonomy (NCBI): domain Bacteria; kingdom Pseudomonadati; phylum Pseudomonadota; class Alphaproteobacteria; order Hyphomicrobiales; family Phyllobacteriaceae; genus Mesorhizobium; species Mesorhizobium sp. M8A.F.Ca.ET.021.01.1.1. The sequence continues at coordinate 4,680 of NZ_RZSJ01000286.1, read as the reverse complement.
CAGCAACTGGTCCAGCAGGTCGCGATGGTTGCGCACCATGCCGTTGACGAGATTGGCGGTGAAATCGATCTTGTCGCGCCGCCACTGGACCGCCGCCGGCAGGATGCCCTCCATGGCCCGGCGCAACACGTAGCGGCCAAAGCCGTGACTGAGCTTCTGCTCGCCCGGCAGCCCCAGGCAGAATTCGACCAGCGGCTTGTCCCAGAACGGATAACGCGGCTCGACGCCGAAATTGGCGGCGGCCTTGTCCAGAACCTCGAAAGAGTGCGGGACATAACCGTTGGACAGGATCCAGCGGTGACTGAGAGCATCGCTGGCCTGGACGCCGGGTGGCATATAGCCGGCTCGGTGGAACCGGTCGATGAGCTCGGTTCGCCTGGCAAGGTCCGGATTGATCAGGTCGCGCCAGCTCCGGCCACGCCGCGATTGGGCAGGTTTGCGTATTTTGTTCAGGGCTCGGTTCCCCAACTGCCGCAGCCTGGCGATGCGCCAGGCCGGCCCGTAAATAGTGAGGAACTGAAAATAGAGGCCGAGCGTGCTGTCGCCATAGGTGTTGGAGGCGCTGCGGACCTCGCGCCAGAGGTCCAGCCATCTGCCGCCATTGGCAAGCTCGTGCAGATGGCCATGTCCCTGCGAAACGACCTCGTCGCCGCCATGGCCATCGAGCAGCACCTTGATGCCCTTGGCGCCCGCCGTCCGGTAGATACCGCGTGTCAGCGTCAGGCCCGGCGCCAGGAAGGTGCCTTCCTGTTCCTCCAGCACCCGTTCGAATTCGGCGAAAGGCGCATAATTGCCGACAGGGATCAACGTCGGGTCGGTCTTCTGCTGATCCAGCACGGCATCGATGAAGGAGCGCTCGTCCATCGACGAACCCTTCTCGAAAACTAGGGAGAAGGTCGGCAGCTTCGGTTTGCGCCCGGCCGCATTTTGCAGCCCGGCCACGCAGGCGATCGAGGAGGAATCGAGGCCGCCGCTCAGCATCGCGCCGACCGATGGACTTCCCCGCATGCGATTGCGGACCGATTGCGAGAAAAGATGGGCGAATTCCTCCGCGGCATCCGACCGTGGCACTCGCTGTGATGGCTCGATCTGCCAATACCGGCGCAGCACCAGGCGTTGCGCGGTGACGGTAAGGCTGTGACGCGCCGGCAGGGCGAAGATGTCGCGGTAGGGCGTGGACTGCGGGTCGTCGGGCAACCCGGCCAGGAAGCCCGAAATCCGGTGCTCGCTGAGGTGCGCACCAACCCCGTCGAGGCCGAGCATTGGTCCGATCTCGGAGGCAAAGGCAAAGCGTCGTTCCGCCGCGTGGTAATAGAATGGCTTGACCCCGAAATGGTCTCGCGCGCAGAACAGAAGCTGCCGCTCGGCATCCCAGACGGCAAAGGCAAAATCGCCTTGCAGATGCACGGGGCAGGCTTCACCCCAACGCAGATAGGCCCGCATCAGCAATGCAGCATCGGCGACTGAGCTGTCCCTGATGCCGAGCCTGGCGAGCAGCTCGTCGCGGTTGTCGAGCCGGCAGTCGGCGGTGATGGCGAGCTTGCCGCCGGCCATGGTCAGCGGGCCGGGGCCGGCTTCGTCGGTCGTGTTCAGCCAGGCGTGGCCAAGCGCGATGCCGCTGTCCAGCCACCATGAGCTTCCGTCGGGACCACGATGTCGCATGCGCGCCAGCATCTGCTGGATGCCGCTCGCCGCTTCAGCCGGCGCGGGGCCTCGGACCGCTACGGCGTGGCCCTGCCGCAACAGGATTCCGGCCACGCCGCTCATCGGCTGCCGTGGTCGACCAGATGTGCGAAACCATCGATGGATCCGCCGAGCACGATGTGGTTGTCGCTGACCAGCCAGGCATGCGCCTTCAATTGCTCGCCCGTGCCGCGCTCGATGCCGATGCGGATATTCGACGCATTGCCCTTGCGCGCGAGAAGATATTGGCCCGAAAGCGCCTGGGTCAGGCATGTGGCGCCCGGCACGAACCGCGCGGCCGCTGCAACCCCCCAGGCGACAAGCCGCAACTCGCCCATGCTCGCACATTGGCGCGCGTTGAGCCGTGTCACCATCCCGCGGACGCGGTTGTAGGAGAACACTGTCAGCCCGAGCCGCACGGTCGCGACCACCAGCAGGCAATGGGCCAGGAAAAACGCTTCCGAACCGCTCAAGGCCAAAATCCTGGCCAGGCTCCGCCTGCCAGGCCGCTTCATCGGCGCGGGGGGTCTCTGCGTCACAGGTCTTTGCCGCGCAACCATGGCCTTCTGCGACACCTGCCTAGACGACGGCCTCATGCTCAAGCCTCGCAAGCCCGTTTTCCGCCAGGCCTTTCAGCAATGCGTCGACGTCGCCCTTGCAGCGCTCGGCGTCGACATTGTAGCGAGCGAGGACGGCGCTGCGGATATCGGCGACCGGCTTGGGCTCCTGGATCAGGTCCCAGATGAAAGCGCCGACACCGTTGAGGCTGTAATAGATATTGGATTTCAGGTTGAGAAGCGCGAGGCCTTCGCCGAATTCGCAGGCCACGGCATCCTTGGTCGCGCTTACGCAATCGCGGTCGGATGGGTTCCAGTTCATCCTAAAACCTCTTTCGCAACACGTTGCCCCGCATCGACAGGCTGGAGGAGTCGGGGATTTTCACCCCCGGCTCCTTCTTATGATTTTTGGATACTGGAGGTTCCAACGTCATCCTCCGGGATCAGGATAGTCTCAAGAGAACGTGAGGTCGCCAATTGGCGTATGTGCGGGGAACGACGCATCGATCGCCGTGCTGCCGCCGCCGCCCTGGGTGATGGTCTCGATCGAACCATGCACGGTCAGGTTTGGCGTTTCGTACTCTTGCTTTTCAACATTCTGTTCCATTGTACTCTCCTATCAAGGACTGGAAACGGCCTGTCGATTACCGTCAGCACTTTCATGCTGCGGCGCAATAGCTGCATAGCAGCATTTATGAGTCAAGTCTCATTTACCCGCCGTTAATCAATTATGGGTTGCGAACGTCACTCCCCATGTGAGAATCCGCCATTTAGGAAGGGAAGCTGCTTCACTTCGGCGTCTGCTAGTGACAAAACTTTAAATCATTGATTTGGTCATTTTTAAGGGGAATTCCTGAAGGGAAATTCACGCAAGCGATTGATTTTAGATAGCGCTAAACTATATCCCTCTTTCATCTGGCCACCGCCGATAGCACCGCGACGGGGTGTTCCGTCCATCACCTCGTCACCTTCGGAGGAAGCCGGCAAACGCTATGGTTGCAAAATCTTGCACCGCGAAAGGAAAGGCTTTACGGCGCCGCGGTTTTTAAGGATGCTTTGTTTCGCACTTGCAGCATACGCGACGCGCAAACCGTTTTTTGGAGACTGTGCGCTCAATGGCCTTGCCGGAAAGCTCTTATGAACGACTGCGCGCAACCGACTGCGCCGACGAGATCGCCTATGTGCGGGCCTGCTTACGTTTGTATTTCGCGGCGCCCGCCGCCCCGGCCGCCGAGGCGTTGCCCTCGGGCCTTTCGGTCGAGGCCGTCACCGATATCGCCAGGCTGAACAAGGTCGGTGTCTTCGTTCTGAAGGCGCTGGCGCGTGCGCCGGCGCATGAGAGGCCGGGCGAGCTCTTCCAGTGGCTCGAAACCTATCGCAGAAGGACGGTTTCGATGAACGCCGCCTGCCTGATGGATTCGATGGCCATCAACGAGGCGCTGTCCGACCGGCGGATCAATTTCGTCTTCCTGAAGGGGCCGTTCCAGCAGCATCTGCTTTACGACGATCACTTCATGAAGCCTGCGGGCGATGTCGACATCCTGGTCGCGCCGGCCGGGTTCCTGAAGACGCGCGAAGCGTTGCGCTTGATTGGCTACGAGGTGTCGGGCCAGTCGCGTTCGGTCTGGTGGATCCGCTTCCTCGGCGAACAGCACATGGTTCGCGGCAGCGGGCCGAGATCATCCACGGTCGATCTTCATTACCGGCTCCAGCAGCCCGGCTCGCCCAGCCCGCGCGATGCCGACGGGTTCCTGCGGCGGAAACGGTTGGTCGAGATCACCGGCGTCGAGGTCCCTTTCACTTCGGCCGCCGACACACTGATGCTGTCGTGCATCAGCGTCGCCAAGGCCCTGTTCAACCGCGAGCCCTGCGCCGGCTATGTCTGCGATATCAGGGCCAGCGCCGCTCGCCTCGGCGAGGCCGATCAGCAGCGTGTGCTCGATGCCGCGATAGGCCAGGGACTGGACGACACCTTGCTGCTCGGCCTGCGCGCCGCCGACGTGCTGCTGGGCGGCACCGGCACGCTTCTATCGGAGCGGGCCAAGCCGATCCTGTCGCGCATCGGCAATGAGGACCTGCTCAACATGGTCATCGCGCCATGGCTGTCGTCGCTGCGCTGGCCGCAGCGGCGGACTGTGTTGTGGGAATTGTGCGGCCGGGCTCCCGTCCGCTACCTGGCCGAGGCTGGCTGGGCCGCGTCGGCGGACATCAGCCGCCGCATCTTCGAACGGCCGGCCAGTCCATGAGGGCAATGGATATCGAACGTGTACAGGGCGAGGGCAGAACGAAACCTGTGCAAGAGGCAAATTCCATGTCGATGACGAAATCCGAGGTTTGCGTGATCATCGCGGCCAAAAACGCGGCGCGCACGATCGCGGTTGCCATCGCATCCGCGCTGCGCGAACCGGAAGTGGCGGAGGTCGTCGTCGTCGACGATGGC
>NZ_RZSJ01000285.1:0-7493 GCF_003998025.1 Mesorhizobium sp. M8A.F.Ca.ET.021.01.1.1 | reverse complement strand
TGGTTACAATTACATCCAGAGCCCGGCCATCCGTCACATCGGCGCGCTGCTCGACGAGAAGATCATCGGCGAGGTCAACCATCTGCGCATCGAGATGGACGAGGATTTCATGGCCGATCCCGAGGCGCCGTTCTTCTGGAAGCACGAAGCGACTTCCGGCTATGGCGCGCTCGACGATTTCGCCGTGCATCCGCTGTCGCTGGTCACGGCGTTGTTCGGCCGCGTCGCCAGCGTCATCTGCGACATGGCCAAGCCCTATGCCGACCGCAAGCTGGCGGCGGGCGGGCGCCGCGCGGTCGAGACCTACGATATCGCCAGCGTGCTGATGCATCTGGAAAACGGCATTGCTGGAACGCTGCAGGTCAACCGCTCGGCCTGGGGCCGCAAGGGCCGTATCGCCATCCAGATCTTCGGCTCCAAGGGTTCGGTCCTGTTCGACCAGGAGCGGATGAACGAATTCCAGCTCTATTTGACGTCGGACCGACCGACCGAACAGGGCTATCGCACCATATTGGTGGCGCCGCAGCACAAGCCCTATGATCTTTTCGTGCCGGCGCCCGGCCACAGCCTCGGCTTCAACGATCTCAAGATCATCGAGTGCCACGAATTGCTGACGCGGCTGGCCGGCAAGCCGGCCCGGCTTATCGAGTTCGCCGAAGGGCTGGAGATCGAGCGCACCGTGCACGCGATGGCGCGCTCCTTCGAGGAGAAGCGCTGGGTGGATGTGAGATAACGCCAAGTTTTCAGAGACTGCGCGGTTTAGGACCGCCTTCCCCCACTCCGTCTCGGCTTCGCCGAGCCACCTCTCCCCCCTCCGGAGGGAGAGGAAGGGAGCTAAGGCCGGCGAACACGCGCCTTTCCTCTACCCCGTCGATCGGGGGAGAGGTGTCGAGCGAAGCTCGACGGAGTGGGGGTCGACTGCTCGGCGAGAGATTAAGTACTCATCCCCTCGCTTCAGCCACTGGCTGCCGGAGTCTCCCAGCCATTGACCCAGATTTGCCGCAAGCGGTCGCCTTCGCCCTTGAAGCGTAACCCGGTCGGCTGGCAGTCCTCGATGCGGTCGCTGCGGAAATTGCGGATCGCCTGGCGCAGCTCGCACCAGGCGACGATGTTGGCGGTTTCGGCGTAGTAGATCAGCGCGATCGGGCGGATCAGCCGCTCGGAGGCACGGCCTGCTTCGTCGCGGTAGGAAAGGTCGAGCTTCTCCTCGTCGCGGATGGCGCGGCGCACCAGCGCCAGGTCGATCGTGCCGGCGGCGGGCGCGGCAAAGCCCCAGGCATGCAGCGCATTGGCGTCGAGCGTCTGGCGCAAGGGCGGCGGCACCGCGCCGGCGATCTTGGCGCTGACGCGCTTGGCCGCCTGCTTGAGCTCGTCGTCTCCCGTGCGCTCGAGCAACGCCAGCGACAGCACGATCGCCTCCATCTCCTCGATCGAGAACATCAGCGGCGGCAGGTCGAAGCCGGGACGCAGGATATAGCCGATGCCACGGCCGCCCTCGATCGGGACGCGCATGGCCTGCAGCGCGGCGATGTCGCGGTAGATCGAGCGTATCGTCACTTCCAGTTGCCCGGCAATCATTGCCGCCGTCACCGGCTGCCTGGCCAGCCGCAGGATCTGGATGATCTCGAACAGGCGCGAGGCCTTGCGCATTTTTCTCCCCGGCTGTGATCACAACTGACACACCATCGTCAGTTGGCTCGATCTATAGGATCGCCCATCGGCTTGAAAATCAACAATTCCTTGGCGGCACGCCCCCAAGAGGCGACAGGCAACTGACATGAGCTACGCGGAAAATCTCTGGCTTTTCTTTCTTCTCCTGTTCGGCATCATCGCCGTTCCAGGCATGGACATGCTGTTCGTGCTTGCCAACGCGCTGACCGGCGGACGCGACAGAGGGCTGGCCGCGACCGGCGGCATCATGGTCGGCGGCATGGTACACACGCTGAACGGCGCTGTCGGCGTCGGCCTGCTCATGCATTTCGTGCCGATCCTGTTCAAGCCGCTGCTGATCGCCGGCGCCGCCTACATGGCCTATATCGGCATCACGCTGATGCGCAGCTCCATCACCGTCGGCCATGAGGGGCCGGCCGGCAGCCGTTCCGCATGGAAAGCGTTTCGCCAGGGTTTCGTGACCTGCCTGATCAATCCGAAGGCCTATCTCTTCGTCCTGGCCGTCTACCCGCAGTTCCTGAAACCGCACTATGGTCCGATCTGGATGCAGGCGACGATCATGGGCCTGCTGACCGTGCTGACGCAGGCGGCGATCTATGGCGGGCTGGCCATTTCTGCCGGCCGCAGCCGCAGCCTTCTGATCGCCAATCCGCGGGCGACCGTCCTTGCCGGGCGCGCCGCCGGGCTGCTGCTGTTCGCGGTCTCGGTCTTCACCGCATGGGAAGGGCTGAGGGCGGCGTAAGTCCCGGCGCCGCCCCTCCCGCATCGCCATCGTGTCAGGCGGCCCCTTGCCGGCTGTCCAGCATGGCGCGCCGCGCCGAGCGGCGCCATTCTACGGCACCGGCAAGCCCGTGCAGCACGGTCTCGGTGGTCGCCCAGTCGATGCAGCCATCGGTGATGCTCTGGCCGTAGACCAGCGGCTTGCCGGGCACGACATCCTGCCGGCCAGCGACGAGATTGCTTTCGATCATGACGCCGATGATGCGCTCGTCGCCCGCCGCCACCTGGCCCGCCACGTCCGCCGCCACCTTCGGCTGGTTCTCGGGCTTCTTGCTGGAGTTGGCGTGGCTCACGTCGATCATCAGGCGCGGCGCGATACCGATGCGGGCGAGTTCCACCGAAGCAGCCTCGACGCTTGCCGTGTCATAGTTCGGCTGGACACCGCCGCGCAGGATGACATGGCAATCCTCGTTTCCGGTCGTCGCCGCAATCGCGCTGCGTCCGCCCTTGGTCACCGCCATGAAATGATGCGGCTGGGCGGCCGACTTCACCGCCTCGCCGGCGATCCTGAGATTGCCGTCGGTGCCGTTCTTGAAGCCGACCGGGCAGGACAGGCCCGAGGCCAGCTCGCGATGGATCTGGCTTTCGGTCGTGCGCGCGCCAATGGCGCCCCAGGCGACGAGGTCGGCAATGTATTGCGGCGTCGTCATGTCGAGGAATTCGGTCGCCGCCGGCAGGCCGAGATTGTTGACGGCGGAAAGCACATTGCGCGCCATCCGCAGCCCCTTGTCGATGTTGAAGCTGCCGTCGAGGTCGGGATCGTTGATCAGGCCTTTCCAGCCGACAGTGGTGCGCGGCTTTTCGAAATAGACCCGCATGACGATCTCGAGCCGGTCGGCCAGGGCCTCGCGCAGCGCCGCCAGACGGCTGGCATAGTCAACGGCCGCGACCGGATCATGAATGGAACAAGGGCCGACGATGACAACAAGTCGATCGTCGGCCCCTGTCAGGATGGAGTGGATGGCGTTGCGCGAGGCGGCAACGGTGCGTGTCGCCGTGAGTGAGCGCGGTATCTCGCGCATCACCTCTTCCGGCGTGCTCAGCAGTCTAAGTTCCTTGACCCGAAGGTCGTCTGTAGTGGTCAACACGGCTTTCTGCTCCTGTTTGGGAACCTGCCGGCTGAAACAAAAAAGCCGCCAGGTCTGGCGGCTTGTCGGACTGTTTGCTGCAATCTTCAGATCGAGCGCAATCCTCCCGCCGCCAGCGAGCTGCTAAAGTACCAATAGGTGGCGGACAGGTGGATCATGCCGCTCATATAGTCGAAGCGGCGGCGTTTGTCGATGGGGCGATGAGGGTCAGGTGGCGAAACCGTCGATGACAGCACCCCTCTCCCCGTCCCTATACGGGGAGAGGATGCCGGCAGGCAGGTGAGGGGCGGCGCCTACGTCGGAGAGACAAGCGAGGTGGCAGGGTATGGACCGGTAATTGTCAAAGTCGGTGCTGCCTCTCATTGCCCTGCCGGGCATTTCTCCCCGTATAGTGACGGGGAGAAAGGGCCAGCCGCAACGTCGGCACTATTCCGGCGACGAGCCGGCGATGCTCTGGTCGTAGTCGACCAGCGATCCGGTCATGACGCCCGATTGCGGGCTGACCATGTAGCTGATCAGCCGCGCGAGCTGGCCCGGCTTCACCAACTGGCCCATCGGCTGGGCCGCTTCGGCCTTCGCCAGCCAGTCGTCGGGCGCGCCGTGCCATTTCTTCTGCACGATGTCCTCGCCCTCGGTGTCCATCCAGCCGGGCAGCACGGCGTTGCAGCGGATGCGGTTGAAGCGATAGGCGTTGGCGACGTTCTTGGTCAGCGTCATCAGCGCGCCCTTGCTGGTCGAATAGGGCGTCAGGAAGGACTGGCCGGTATGCGCCGACATCGACAGCACGTTGACGATCGAGCCGGGTGCCTTTTTCTCCAGCAGATGCGCCACCACGCCCTGCATCAGGAAGAAGGGGCCGCGCACATTGGTGTCGAAGATCTGGTCGAAAAGCTCTTCCGATGTCTCGACCAGGGAGCCGCGCGCCGAGGTGGCGGCGGCGTTGACCAGCGCGTTGATCGTACCGAAATGCGAGAGCGCGGTGGCGACCGCACGCTTGCAGTCGGCAACCTTCGAAACGTCGGCGCTGATGAAGATGGCGTCGACGCCAGATTTCTTGAAATGGGCAACAGCCTTGTCGCCCTTCTCCTGCGAGCGGCCGATGAGCGCCAGCGCCCGGCAGCCCTCGTCGGCGAGTGCCTCGGCGACGGCGAAGCCGATGCCTTGCGCACCGCCGGTGACGATGGCGCGTGTCTGTGAATTACGATCGGTGCTCATTGCTCTGCTCCTGGGTTCTTGACTGCCAACAGTTTCATGAGATTCATTGAGGTTTCTTCGGTGCCTTATCGCGACGTTGGGAAACTTGGTCGAAGTATCCCCAACGTCGTCATCCTAGGGCGAAGCGGGAGCGAAGCTCCGTCGCGGAGACCCTAGGATCCATTCCGTGACCTCTGCCGAAGAACGCAGCGGACCAAAATTCTGAACCGTTGGAGCCGCTTCTATGTAACGGCATGGATCCTCGGGTCTGCGCCGCGTCGCTTCGCTCCTTGCTTCGCCCGTGGATGACGACATGATGAATGTTACGGCTAGTCATAAAGCCCTGTAGATCGACGACCTTACTGTCTAGCCTAGGCGCACTGTCTTGCCTGTCGTCGCCGATTTCAGCGCCGCGTCCGCCAGCTTCAGTGCCACAAGGCCATCGGCGCCGCTTGGCGCTGCCTTCTTGCCCTTTGTCGCCGCCGTGATGAAGGCAGCAATCTCATTGGCATAAGCGTCGAGATAGCGGGTCATGAAAAAGTCGTGCAGCGGCGGGCGCGTATAGCCCTTCTCGTTGGCCAGTTCGATCGACACCGGCCGCTGGTTCTCGGCCGCCACCATGCCTTTCGAGCCATGCACCTCGATGCGCTGGTCGTAGCCATAGGTGGCGCGGCGCGAATTCGAGATGACCGCCTGCTTGCCCGATGCGGTTTCGAGGATGACGCTGACCGAGTCGAAATCGCCGGCTTCGCCGATCTTCTTGTCGACCAGCACCGAGGCATGGGCGCTGACCGCCACCGGCTCCTCGCCGAGCAGGAAGCGCGCCATGTCGAAATCATGGATGGTCATGTCGCGGAAAATGCCGCCGGAGCGCGCGATGTAGTCGAGCGGCGGGGCGCCGGGATCACGCGAGGTGATGGTGACCATTTCGACCGTGCCGATGGCGCCGTCGTCAATCGCCTTGCGCACGGCGGCGAAATGCGGGTCGAAGCGCCTGTTGAAGCCGACCATCAGCGTCGCCTTGGCCTTGTCGACCACGGCCAGGCACTTCTCGACGCGCTTGACGTCGAGATCGATCGGCTTCTCGCAGAAGATCGCCTTACCGGCCTTGGCGAAGCGCTCGATCAGATCGGCATGCGTGTCGGTCGGCGTGCAGATGACGACCGCGTCGATGTCTTTCGATTTTTCGATGGCGTCGATGGTACGCACCTCGGCGCCATAGGCGCTCGCCAGTTCGCTTGCCGCCTTTTCGAAGGCGTCGGCAACGGCGACCAGTTTTGCCTGGGGGTTGGAACCCACGGCGCGGGCGTGGACCTTGCCGATGCGGCCGGCACCAAGGAGGGCGAAGCGAACAGTCATGGAAATTTTCCTCTAGGGGATGGTTCGAAGCGGGGCGCCGGTCATGGGCGCTGGATGATTTTCCGGTCAAGACAAATCGACGGGAAGGCGATGACCATCGCCGCCGCGCCCGGCCCTTAGGCCGCGAGTTCCGCCTCCCCGGTCTTGGCGCCGGTGATGTAGGAGACGATGTCCTGCCCGTCGGTATTCTCCTTGCGCAGATTGGCAACGATGCGGCCGCGCCGGAACACGACGATACGGTCGCAGAGGTCGAACACCTGGCGCATGTTGTGACTGATCAGGATCAGCGGCTCGCCATTGTCCTTCAGCGTGCGGATGATGTTTTCGACCTGCGCCGTCTCCTGCACGCCAAGGGCCGCCGTCGGCTCGTCCATGATGATCAGCTTGGAGGCAAAGGTGGCCGTCCTGGCGATCGCCACGCATTGGCGCTGGCCGCCCGACATGTGGCGGATGGTGTTGGACAAATTGGGAATTTTCACCGCGGTGCGGACCAGTGCCGCCTCGGTCGCCTTGCGCATGTATTTGCGGTCGAGGATCGAGAATGGCCCCAGATTGAACAGCACCTTTTCGCGGCCGAGGAACAGGTTGGACGGCACGTCGAGATCGTCGGCCAGCGCCAGGTTCTGGAACACCGTCTCGATGCCCGCCTCGCGCGCCTCGATCGGGCCGGCGAAATTCACTTCCTTGCCGTCGAACCAGACCTGGCCGCTCGTCCGCTGCTCGACGGCGGTGATCTGGCGCACGAAGGTCGACTTGCCGGCGCCGTTGTCGCCCATGATGGCGACATGCTCACCCTTGCGCAGCTCGAAATTGGCGCCTTCAAGTGCATGCACGCCGCCATAGCGCTTGGTGAGGTTTTCGGTCTTCAGGACGATGTCTGACATGGTCAAGCCCTCAATGCCCGCATGCGCTGGCGCCACTGGTCGAGAACGACCGCGCCGACGATGATCACGCCCTTGACCATCTCCTGGTAGTAGGCGTCGAGGCGCAGGAAGGTGAAGCCGGAGATGATGACGCCGAAGATGAGCGCGCCGATCACCGTGCCGATGATGGAGCCACGGCCACCCGACAGCGAGACGCCGCCGATGACCGCCATGGCGATGGCGTCGAGTTCGTACATCACGCCCATGCCGGCCTGGGCGGTGAGGTTCTTGGAGGAGAGCACCACGGCGGCGAGCGCGGCGAGAATGCCGGCGATGACATAGACGAGGATCTTGTGGTTGGCGATCTTGATGCCGGACATGCGCGCGGCATCCTCGTTGGAGCCGATCGCGTAACAGTGCTTGCCGTATCGGGTGTAGGTCATGATGAGCTGGAACAGCACGGCCAGCGACAGGAAGATGATGACCGGCATCAGGCCCTTGCCTATTGCCGCGAAACTGTCGGTCGGGACTGATATCG
>NZ_RZSJ01000284.1:0-7496 GCF_003998025.1 Mesorhizobium sp. M8A.F.Ca.ET.021.01.1.1 | reverse complement strand
CTGGTGCTGACCTCGCTGGTGCCGGGCTACGGCATCGCGCTCACCGCCAAAACGGCGACGCTCGACAATTACCGTTTCGTGCTGTTCGAGCATGATGCCGCCAATCGCGCCTTCTTCAACAGTTTCTGGCTGTCGATCGTGGCTGCTTTCTTCGCGGTTATCGTTGCCGTGCCGGTCGGCTATCTCATCGCCTGGGGCAAGCAGCGCTGGGTGCGGCTGCTCAACCTGTCGGTCGAACTGCCCTATGCCTTGCCCGGCGTGGTGCTGGCGATCGCCTCGCTGCTGTTGTTTCTCAGGCCGATCCCGCTGACCGGCATCCAGCTCTACAACACCGTCTGGATTATCCTCTACGCTTATCTCGCCCGCTTCCTGGTGCTGGCGCTGCGGCCGACCATCAGCGGCTATCATCAGATCGACCGGGCGCTGGAGGAGGCCGCACAGGTGGCGGGCGCCGGCCTGTTCACGCGTATGCGCACCATCATCTTTCCGCTCGTCGCACCGGCGGCGATCGCCGGCGGCCTCCTGATCTTCATGACGGCGCTCAGCGAACTCACCGTCTCGGCGCTGCTGTGGTCATCGGGGGCCGAAACGATCGGCGTGGTGATGTTTTCCTTCGAGCAGGGCGGTGATTCCAACTACGCGGCGGCGATGTCCGTCATCACGGTCGCGGTCACCTTCGCGCTGATGCTGGTGACCAACCTGCTTGCCCCTCATCTTCCGAGCGGAGTTCTGCCATGGCGCGACTGACGCTGGACCATGTGACCAAGAGCTTCACCGATTTCGATGCCGTGAAGGATGTCTCGATCGATGTCGCTGACGGCCAGTTTCTGGCGGTGCTCGGACCTTCCGGCTGTGGCAAGACGACGTTGCTGCGGCTGGTCGCCGGTTTCGAGAAAGTGACTTCGGGCGAAATCCGCATCGGCGGCGAGGTCGTGTCGGGCAAGGGCGGCAGCGTCGCGCCGGAAAAGCGGCGTGTCGGCATCGTCTTCCAGAACTATGCGCTGTGGCCGCACATGAGCGTCGCCGAGAATATCGGCTATTCGCTGAAGGTGGCCAAGCTCGACAAGGCCGTCGCGCGTCAAAAAGTGGAAGACGCGCTCGCGCTGGTCAATCTGCAGGGCCTTGGCGAGCGCAGGCCGGCCAATCTCTCCGGCGGTCAGCGCCAGCGCGTGGCGTTGGCGCGTTGCCTTGTCGCCGCGCCGTCGCTGGTGCTGTTCGACGAGCCGCTCGCCAATCTCGACGTGCATCTGAGAGCCTCGATGGAGGACGAGTTCGCCGCCTTTCACAAGCGCACGGGCACGACCATCGTCTACATCACCCACGACCAGGCCGAGGCGATGGCGCTGGCCGACCGTATCGCGGTGATGGACCACGGACGCCTGGCGCAGCTTGCGACGCCGCGCGAACTCTATCATGAGCCGGCAAATGAGATGGTGGCCTCCTTCATCTCGCAAGGCATCCTGCTGCCAGCGGATGTGATGACGAGCGAAGACGGCGGCCGTTGCAAGGTCAGGGTTCTCGGAACCGAACTGGTGGTCCGCTGTCGGCCTGGCGAGCGGCCACGCGCCGGCGCCAGGATATGCTGCCGATCCGCTGATATCGAGCTTTCCGCCGATGCCTCGGGCTTCGACGGTCTCGTCAAGCGGGCGATCTACCAGGGAGGTGCCGCGCGCATAGAATTTACGCCTGCTGCCGGTCCCGACCTGACCTTGCGTTTCGAGCAGCCCGATCCGGTCGTGCTGGAGAACGGTGCGCAGGTCCGGCTGCGCATAAGATCCGGCTGGCTGATCCCTGCCGCGGGAGCCGCCGCATGACTTGCTCGGCGGGGTGAGTCGCGACTCGTAACGCAGGCCCGCGCGTGATCATCCTGATCACCAAGCTGTCAGCGACCAAATTGCGCCAATCCGATCCCTATGCTTGAAGCCGCCGCTATTTCATTCCACATCGGTCAGGATGAACGAGGCACGAGAACGGCGTCGGAATATGTTGTGGGGTATCCCCGCATCACTGATCCTGCACGTGCTTGTCGCGGCGCTCCTGGTGTATGGCGTGCCCCCACGTCCCCAACAGCCGCGAGAGGAACAGCCGGTCAATGTCGCGATCGTGCCTCCGCCCGATCAGCCGAAGCCGAAACCTGTTCCCCCACCGCCAAAGCAGCCCAAAGTCGAAAAGCCGCCGGAACCCAAGGTTCAAAAACCGCCCGAGCAGCCGCCCAAGCCGGTGAACATTCCGGTTCTGAAGCGCGTTTTTCAATATGGCGAAAAGGATACGGGGCCTGAGAAATCTCTCGACGGCGGCAGCGCTCAAGCCAATGCACCGCTGCCGGCCAAGGATGAGGCCGCGAAGCCGCCAGTCGAACCGAAACCCGCGCCGACCCAATCCGCCGCGCCTGCAAATCCCGAGCAACAGGCAGCCTCCAACAAGGCCGACGAGAAGCCGGCAACCGACGTGCCGGACGAAAAACCCGCGCAAAGCGAGAAAAAGGAGGAGACTGAAGACACCGACAAACAGCAGTCGACGCCGCAAGCCGGCGAAAAGCAAGCGGTCGTGGCGCCAAAGCCATTGGCTGCCGAGGCCGCCGACAAGCCGGCGCCTCCATCCTCGGAAGAAAAGGCAAAGCCTAAACCCGCAAAGCCGATGAAGTTCAAATCCGCAACAGCCTTCAAAGCCCCAGGCGGGAAGGCGGGAAGGTCAAATCCCACCAACACCGAGGCTGCGGGATCGCCGATCTACTCCGGCCTTCCGGGCGTCAGAAAGCTTTACTCGCAAGGCGCAACCGGCAATGCGCTGGCCACAAGCTCCATGGACAACGTGCCGCGCGATCAGCGCGTTGCCAACCTTTGCGGCAACGTTCTGGACCAGGAATTGCAAAGTGCTGATTATTCGCCCAAATGGGTGCCAACCATTCCGCTGAAGCTGGGCAACGTCCTTAACCCTCCGCATGCCGCCTTCAGCACCAGAACCCAATGGTACAGTCTGAACTTCCGGTGCGAGGTCGACGCTGATGCGACGAGGGTCCTGTCTTTCAACTTCCGTGTTGGGTCATTGATCCCGCCCGGCGAATGGGCCAGCCGTGGATTCACTAAGTATCCGCTAAATTAGGCCGGCACGCCGAGCCGGGGCAATCGCCGGTCATCCAGGTCGCCAAGCTGTCGGCGGTTAAATAGCGCCAATCCAGTGCCCGTGCTTGAAGCCGCCGCGATTTCATTCCACATCGAAGGTGATGAAGGACGAGGCACGAGAACGGCGTCGGAATCTGTTGTGGGGCGTGCCCGCATCGCTGATCCTGCACGTGCTCATCGCGGCGATCCTGATATATGGGCTGCCAATCCCTCCCCAACAGCTGCGGGAGGAGCAGCCGGTCAATGTCGCGCTCGTGCCTCCGCCCGATCAGCCAAAGCCGAAACCTGTTCCGCCTCCACCGGAACCAAAGGTAGAAAAACCGCCTGAGCAGAAGGTTGAGAAACAGCCTCCGTCGGAAAAGCAGGCGCAGAAGCCCCCGCCAGTGGAGGTCCTGAAGCCCGTTTTTCAGTTCGGCAACAAGGATACCGGCCCGAGGAAATCCCTGGATGGGACCAGCGCTCAAGACAGCTCGCCATTCCCGGCCAAGAATGAGCCTTCGAAGCCGCCGGTCGAACCGAAGCCGGCGGAAAACCAGCCTGCCACACCACCAGACTCCGATCCAGCCAAGGACGCGCAGAAGCAGGCAGCTTCAACCGAGGACGTGGATAAACAACAGGCAGCCAACCCGGAGGCAGAAAAGCAGGCGGGGCTCGAAGCCGCCAAGCAACAGGGCGCGCTATCAACGCCGTTGGCTGCCGATGGCGACGTCGAGCTTCCCACATCAGCCGAAGCGCCAAAGCCCAAACCAGCAAATGCGCCGAAACCCAAGGTCTCGAAGTCCGCATCGCAGCGCGACTCGGGCCTTCCGGGCGTTCGCAAACTCTACTCGCAGGGTGCCACTGACGATGCGTTGGCCACGACCTCGATGGGTGGTTTGCCGCGCAGTCAGCGGGGAGCCAAACTTTGTGCCAGTGTGTTGCAGCAGCAATTGCTGGACGCCTCTTACTTTCCCGACCTGATCCCAAGTGTCCCACTTAGAGCGGGCAATGTTGTTGACGGCTCGGATGTAGCCTTCCGCACCACAACTGCCTGGTATCATCTGGGCTTCCGGTGCGAGGTCGACACCAATGCGACGAGGGTCCTGTCCTTTAATTTCCGTGTGGGGCCAGTGATCCCGCGCGACCAATGGGCCCGCCTTAGGCTTTACTAGCTACGCCGGTACACCGAGCCCCGACAATTGCCGGCTCACTTCACTCCAGTCGGCGCAGACGAAATCGGCACCGGCGGCCATCAGCCGTGCGGCATGCTCCGCATAAGTATGTCCGCCACCTGTATAGCCGACCGCCGTCATGCCGGCGGCAACCGCGCCCTGGATGCCGAAAGGCGAATCCTCGATGACGACGCAGTCGGCCGGACTGGCGCCCATCGCCGCCGCGGCGAACAGGAAAATATCAGGCGCGGGCTTGCCGTTCTTGACCATCGAAGAGCTGTAGATCGCATCGCCGAAGAACCGCGCCAGCCCGGTGATGGCCAGGCTGTGGTTGATGCGTTCGACGGAGGACGACGAGGCAACGCAGCGGTCGCCGTCGAGCGTCTCCAGGAATGCGGCGATTCCCGGTGTCGGCTTCAATTCCTGCGAAAACAGGATCTTGGTCTCGGCCCAGATATCGCTGTCGGCGGCCGCGGGAAACTGATGGCCGGTCAATTCCTTGATCCTGACGATGATGTCGGCCTGTTTCATGCCGACGCACTGCGCGATGATGCCGCCGTGAACGCCCGGCATGCCATGCTTTTCATAGACGCGCTCGTAGGCCCTGGCGGCCAGGGGCTCGCTGTCGACGAGAACGCCGTCGCAATCGAAGATGATGGGCCTTGCTCGCGCCACGCGCTTGTCTCCTCAACTCAAATTTCGCACATCGCTATCGGCAAAAAGTCAGATGTTCAATAGCGCGGTGTTTTTTGGGGACATGCGAAAACCGGCGATGCTCAAAGCTGGCGCAACACGTCGCTGGCGCGGGAGGACCTCAGTGCCCGTTGCATGGCCTGCCGCGACTGCGCGCGGTCGGGCGTGATCCAGTTTGGCTCCGCGCCCAGGAAGCGGTCGAGGAACGCCACGGCATAGGCCGGGATTTCGGTGACGTTCTCGCGATAGGACCACCAGGTGCGCAGGTCGTCGGCGCATTTGTCGATACTGGGCGCCGAGCCGAACTCCTGCTCGTAGATGGCCGAAATCACCGAGACGCAGTAGTTGGTGTAGAGAAAGCCTTCCGGCCAGAAGCGGATGATGTCCAGCGTGCCGGCATTCTGATCCGTTTCGACGAGCTGGGTAAGACCGGAGATCTCCCTGGCCGGCGCCTGTTTTATCAGTTCGCGCAACACAAGGCCGGCGGCAAAGACGATGAAGTCGGCCCGGTCGATCGCGGCAAACCGCTTCTGCGCTTCCATGACCTCGACCCAGTCGAGAAAAGCCCGCGTCAGCTTCGCCTCGTCGATTTCGAAGCGTACGCCGAAAGTGTCCGAGACCACCTTGGCGCTGCCACGAAAGGTGGCGCGGAACCAGCGCAACTGCCGCAGCCGGTGGCGCAGGTCGGGCATGAGGGCCAATTCGTCCCTGAAGGGCAGTTCCATTGTATGCATCCCGTTTCACGACAGGCTAGCACAGCCGTGCCGCCGCCGAAATCGGCCGACGGCCCTGTGGATGACCGAGGTCGAGGTCAATATCATACATATTGACATTCGCGGAAACAAATGTTCTCACTTTGCTGTTGTTGCGTGCCGGTCCAAGGTGCGCCTCGACTGAGGCTTCGGGAGGAGAACCGAATGGCGATTTGGCAGTGGGGACTGCTTCTGCTGGTTATTGTGTGGGCGTTGCAGTCGCTCGGCGTCTGGCTGCAGATGCGGCACTATTCGGATGTCTTCCGGGGCGTCACTGACCAATACAAGGACGGCTTCGTCGGCGCAGGCAATTTTCGCGGCCGATTTGCCAAGGGGACCATCGCGCTGGTCGTGGTGACGCCTGACCTGATCGTGCGCCGGATGATGGTGATGAGCGGCCGTTCCGTGTTCACCAAATTCAAACGACATGAAGAATTCGAGGGTGTTCCCCTCGATCGACTCCGGTCCAACCCTGCGATCATGGGGGAGGGGGAACCCGGTGTGGCCGAGGCCGTGAAGCGGGCGATCGAACAGATCGACAAAGCACGGTCGGAGCCGGGGAAGAAGCCGGGCCTGGCCGGCTTGAACGTAGCAAGGGCATAGAGGAGGCCGTGCGCCGACTGGGACCACCCGGCGGGCCGGCATAAGGAGGAGAAATGTCTGTATTTTCGTTGTTGGCGCAGCATGCCGACATGGCCGTGCACAATCTGCATGT
Source organism: Mesorhizobium sp. M8A.F.Ca.ET.021.01.1.1 (assembly GCF_003998025.1). NCBI lineage: Bacteria > Pseudomonadati > Pseudomonadota > Alphaproteobacteria > Hyphomicrobiales > Phyllobacteriaceae > Mesorhizobium > Mesorhizobium sp. M8A.F.Ca.ET.021.01.1.1. The sequence continues at coordinate 1,063 of NZ_RZSJ01000284.1, read as the reverse complement.
CGCGGGTGCCATGGTTTCGGATGCTGCTTTGCATGGTAAGCTCGCCGTCGAGCATGCTTCCGACCATCTCGTTGTCCTGGCGCAGGCCGACAGCGGGCCGATTACCGTCGATCAATTCAAGGAAAAGCTGAAGGACGTCCAGCAGGAAGAGCAGCTCGGCTGGCTGACCGCCATCGGCAAGTACTTCATCGGCATCTTCCAGAAGGGCGGCGAAGTGTTCGCCGGCTTCGTCACCGGTATCATCCCGACGCTTGTGGTGCTTATGACCGCCTTCTATGCCGTCACCGAACTGGTCGGCGAAGAGCGCGTGCATGGCCTGGCGCGCGGTGCCGGCAGGATCGCGCTGACGCGCTACACGCTGCTGCCGCTGCTGGCTGTGTTCTTCCTCACCAATCCGATGGCCTATACGTTCGGATCGTTTCTGGAAGAGAAGCACAAACCCGCCTTCTATGACGCGGCGGTCTCCTACGTGCATCCGCCGCTCGGCCTGTTCCCGCACATCAACCCCGGCGAATATTTCGTCTGGGGCGGCATTCTGGTCGCGCTGCTGGAGCTGGAAAAGAAGGGCGCCGTCGTCGCCGGTTACCACGTCAAGGTGGCGATCTGGTACGCCATCGTCGGCCTGGTCGTCATTCTGCTCAAGGGCATGCTGACCGAGCGCATCACCGCCATCATGGCACGCCGTCAGGGCGTCGAGCTGTAAGGGCGGGGAGGACATCATGGACAAGACATTCAAAGCCGTAAAGATCTCCCGGGGTAACACAGGCTGGGGCGGCCCGCTCGTCATCGAGCCGACCGCCCAGCGCGACAAGATCGTCTCCGTCACCGGCGGCGGCATCCATCCTGTCGCCCAACTTATCGCCGACATGACCGGCGCCACGGCCGTCGACGGCTTCAAGGCGCCGCCGATCGAAAGTGAGATGGCGGTCGTCGTCGTCGACTGCGGCGGCACCGCACGCTGCGGCGTCTATCCGCGTAAGCGCATCCCGACCGTCAATCTGACGCCGGTCGGACAGGCTGGGCCGCTCGCCCAGTTCATCACAGAGGATATCTACGTTTCGGG
>NZ_RZSJ01000283.1:0-7516 GCF_003998025.1 Mesorhizobium sp. M8A.F.Ca.ET.021.01.1.1 | reverse complement strand
AGAAGGACCTGACCGAAGCGCGCAAGAAGCTGGCGCTGGGCGGCGGGTCGCCTGCCGATGCCCCGGCCGCCAACGAGATCGTGGCTGGCGTCGGCTTCCTCGGCAAGGCGGTTTCAGGGGTCTCGCCGAAGGACCTGAAGCCGCTGGCCGACGCAGGCAAGACTTCGTTGGGCTCTGGCGTCGTCGTGTTCGTTGGCGCCGGCGAGGACAACAAGGCGAGCGTCGTGGTCGCCGTGACCGATGATCTCGTCAGCCGCTTCAGCGCCGTCGACCTGGTGCGCGTTGCCTCCGCCGCATTGGGCGGGCAGGGCGGCGGCGGCCGCCCCGACATGGCCCAGGCCGGTGGTCCGGATGCCTCGAAGGCCAATGATGCGATAGCGGCGGTGAAGGCGGCGCTGGAAGCAGCCTAGCGAATTTAGGTAGGCGCTAGGCGTGCCAACGAGCTAGTCCGAGGCTGGCAGGACAGCGCCTGCCTCTGTCCTGCCGGACCGAGGGGTGCTGTCCAGCGGTTATCCCGATACTCGTCAACCAACCTTTTCGGTGTGGGCAAAGCTTGGGCGGGCAGCCACGCGCGCATACCACTCCTGGACCAGTGCAAACCGCGCCAGCAAGTCACGCCCCTCGATGACCTTGACGAAATAGCCAATCATCGGCGCCGCATGCAGGTCGGCCAGCGTCAGCTGGTCGCCAAGCAGCCAAGGCCCTTGTGCCTTCAGCGACGTCAGCACCCCGAGCACCGTTTCGGCCTGGCGCAGCCCGTCAGCGATCAGCGCCTCGTCGGGCGCCTCCTTCTCCAGCCGCTCGACGGCAACATCCCAGACCATCGACCTGTAGCCATAGGCATCGAGCATACCTGTCATCTGGCCCATCCTCGCTCGGCCGCGCGCGTCGGCCGGCTGCAGCGCCGGACCCTCGAACGCTTCATCGACATAGCGCGCGATCGCATTCGTCTCGAAGAGCCGGAACCCGTCATGTTCGAAGGCCGGGATGCGGCCGAACGGGTGATGTTCCAGATACCAGGCGGGAATGCCGTCGGTGGCGAAGACATCGAGCGGCACCAGCTCGTAGTCGATGCCTTTCTCCTCCAGCGCCATCCGCGCGATGCGCACATATACACTGTAGTCCGCGCCGTAGAGGATTGGCTTGGTCATGCTGTCAGCCCTTCGCATGCGCCGGCCCAAAAAGCGAAGGCTCCTTTCGGAGCCTTCGGCATTTGGAACCGCGGGTACTTACGCCATCGCCTTCTGCAAATTCTCGTCGATCTTGTCGAGGAAGCCGGTGGTCGAGAGCCAGGGCTGATCGGGGCCGATCAAGAGCGACAGGTCCTTGGTCATGAAGCCGCTTTCGACGGTCTGGATGCAGACCTTTTCCAGGGTCTCGGCAAAGCGCTTCAGTTCGGCATTGTCGTCGAGCTTGGCACGGTGCGCCAGGCCGCGCGTCCAGGCGAAGATCGAGGCGATCGAGTTGGTCGAGGTTTCCTCGCCCTTCTGGTGCTGGCGGTAGTGGCGGGTGACGGTGCCGTGCGCGGCTTCGGCTTCCACTGTCTTGCCGTCCGGCGTCATCAGCACCGAGGTCATCAGGCCGAGCGAGCCAAAACCCTGCGCCACCGTGTCGGACTGGACGTCGCCGTCATAGTTCTTGCAGGCCCAGACGTAGCCGCCCGACCATTTCAGGCTCGACGCCACCATGTCGTCGATCAGGCGGTGCTCGTACCACAGCTTCTTCGACTTGAACTCGGCTTCGAATTCATGCTCGTAGACTTCCTGGAAGATGTCCTTGAAGCGGCCGTCATAGGCCTTGAGGATGGTGTTCTTGGTCGACAGGTAGACCGGATAGTTGCGCAACAGGCCGTAGTTCAGCGACGCCCGGGCGAATTCGCGGATCGACTCGTCGAGATTGTACATGGCCATGGCCACACCGGCGCCGGGCGCGTCGAACACGTCATGCTCGATCACCTGGCCGTCCTCGCCGACGAACTTGATCGTCAGCTTGCCCTTGCCGGGGAACCGGAAATCGGTGGCGCGGTACTGGTCGCCGAAGGCATGGCGGCCGACGATGATCGGCTTGGTCCAGCCGGGCACCAGGCGCGGCACGTTCTTCATGATGATCGGCTCGCGGAAGATGGTGCCGCCGAGAATGTTGCGGATGGTGCCGTTGGGCGACTTCCACATCTTCTTCAGCTTGAACTCCTCGACGCGCTGCTCGTCGGGGGTGATCGTCGCGCATTTCACGCCGACGCCGTATTTCTTAATGGCGTTGGCCGAATCGATGGTCACCTGGTCGTTGGTGGCGTCGCGGTGCTCGACGCCGAGATCGTAATAGTCGAGCTTGAGGTCGAGATAAGGGTGGATCAGCTTGTCCTTGATGAACTGCCAGATGATGCGGGTCATCTCGTCGCCGTCGAGTTCGACGACCGGGTTCGCCACCTTGATCTTCGTCATGGAAAGAATGCCTCGTTGCTTCTGATGGAACGGCCATGCCGGTGTGGCGTGTAGCCGGGGGATGCGCCCGTATATCAAAGCGCTTTTGGCCGCGCAAACGCCGATCGGTCACGAATGTCAGCCATGACCGCGATCGTTTGCGAATGCTTCATTTTCGCGGCCGAATATGGCAGGGGACGCTGAAATGCCGCAAACAGCAGTTCATTGACAATCATGCCCGACGCCAAAGATCCATACAGCACCGCAGCCGCCGGCCCGGCGATCATCCTCGTCGAGCCGCAGCTCGGCGAGAATATCGGCATGGTCGCCCGCGCCATGGCCAATTTCGGACTTTCCGAGCTGCGCCTGGTCAATCCGCGCGACGGCTGGCCGAGCGAGAAGGCGCGTGCCGCCGCCAGCCGCGCCGATCATGTCATCGACGCGGTCAAAGTGTTCGACGATCTGGCGTCGGCGCTTGCCGATCTGAACTTCGTTTTCGCCACCACGGCCAGGCAGCGCGACGGCTTCAAATCCGTGCGCGGCCCGGTCGAGGCGGGCAGGGTGCTCCGTGCCCGTCACGGAATGGGGCAGCGCACCGGCATATTGTTCGGCCGTGAGCGCTTCGGTCTCTACAATGACGAGGTCGGCCTTGCCGACGAGATCGTCACCTTTCCGGTCGATCCCGATTTCTCTTCGCTCAACATCGCCCAGGCCGCGCTGCTGATGTCCTATGAGTGGATGAAGTCGGGTCTGGAGGACGAGACCAAGACCAATTTCTCCGGCCCGGACATGAAGCCGGCCAGCAAAGAGGAATTGCACGGCCTGTTCGCTTATCTGGAGGGCGCATTGGAAGCGCGCGGCTATTTCCGACCGGCGCCGAAGAAACCGAAAATGGTCGACAATCTGCGCGCCGTGCTGACGCGGCCCGGCTTCGCCGAACCGGAGCTCAAGGTGTTGCGCGGCATCATCTCGTCGCTGGACAGGTTCTCGCCGGCCATGCCGCGCGGCGACGGCTCTCCGGGCGACGATCCCCGGCGATTGCCGGCGGCGGCCGCGCGTGCTCGCAAGGTGGATGCGGCTGATGAACTCCCCGACGCCAATGGCGACGATACCGACACGCCGCCGCTGGGCGGCAAGGGAACAGACAATGACTGACCAGCCGATCCTGATGTTCGATTCCGGCGTCGGCGGGCTCACCGTGCTGCGCGAGGCGCGCGTCCTGATGCCCGACCGGCGCTTCATCTATGTCGCCGACGATGCCGCTTTTCCCTTTGGCGCCTGGGAAGAGCCGGCACTGCGGACCCATATACTGGAGCTGTTCGCCAAATTGCTCGACCGCTTCGCGCCGGCGATTTCGGTCATCGCCTGCAACACCGCCTCGACGCTGGTGATCGACGCGCTGCGTGAAAGATTTCCTGGCCATCCCTTCGTCGGCACCGTGCCTGCGGTCAAGCCGGCGGCCGAGCGCACGCGCTCGGGCCTGGTCTCGGTGCTGGCGACGCCAGGCACGGTGAAGCGGCAATACACGCGCGACCTGATCAGCAAATGGGCACAGAAATGCCATGTCCGCCTGGTCGGCAGCGACAGGCTGGCGGGCCTGTCCGAAGCCTATATGCGCGAGGGCTTCGTCGACGAGGAGGCCGTACGCGCCGAGATCGCGCCATGCTTCATCGAGCGCGACGGCATGCGCACCGACATCGTCGTGCTGGCCTGCACGCACTATCCCTTTCTGGTCAATCGCATGCGCAAGACCGCGCCCTGGCCGGTCGACTGGATCGATCCGGCCGAAGCGATCGCACGGCGAGCCCTCTCGCTGCTGCCGCCCATCGATGGAGCGCTGCCGCAAGGCGAACCCGATATAGCGGTGTTCACCTCGGGCAAGGCGGATTTCGCCGTCAGCCGCCTGATGCAGGGCTTTGGACTGACCGTGCGCTAGACAGTGGGCAACGTCTGCCTGTCAAACAGGTTCGAAGACGATGCTGCGTTGATCCGGATCAGCCAGGACCAGCCTTAGCTTCAGATCTTCGCCCTGTCTGAGCCCCGAGGCTTTTACGTTTGCAACGACAGGCATGTCGGCAAGCTGAACGCGCACGCCATGGTCGACGACGTCGGTGACGACGGCTTTGAACGTCTCACCCTCGCGCCCCTCCAGCATGACCGCCTCGGCAAGGTCGATGGCCGCGTGGTTGATCAGCGAAGCGCGGCTATCGGCACGTCCCATCGCCTTCGGCAACCTGGCGAACGCGTCGGTGACAGCCTGGGGCACGGGCTGGCCGTTGGCGATCGCCAGCGCGCAGCGCACGACATAGCGATCGGCAAGTCGCCTGAGTGGCGCTGTCGCATGGGCATAGGTGGCGGCCATGGCCTCATGCCAGGGGACAACGCCGTCCTGATAGGGCTGGTAGGACGCGCCGGGGCTTGCATGGCGGATTTCCAGCATCAACGCTGCTTGTCGCGGATCGGTGGGATCGAGGGTTCGCTGATAGTCTCGCAAACCGGTGGAGGCCGGCCAGGACAGTCCGAGAGCCTGTGCCGCGTTGCGCAGTCTTTGAACCTTGAACGCATCCGGCCCCGACATCACCCGGAACAAACCGGTGTGATGCGCAAGCATGGCATCGGCAATCGCCATGTTGGCGGCCAGCGAAAGCGCGGCATTGTCCTGCTCGGATTGCAGCAGCGGTCTGAACGAAAGCCGGTATGTGCCATCGGCGAGCCTTTCCACCTCCTGCTCGGGTGGATCGACGCGGGAAGCCCCGCGACGCTTTTCGTTCATTGCCATGCGCCGCGCCATTTCGGCAAAGCCGGCCGGAACGTCGGAAGCCTTCACGCTGTCATAGGCGAGCTTGGCGCGGCTTTGAATGATTGCCCGCTCCGCGCCGTCCAGCTTCGTCGCACCATCCTGCGCAACCCGAACCGTGAAGATGACAGCTGGACGCGGTCCATCAGGCAACAGGCTTGCCGCACCCTCGGCAATCACCGGCGGGTAGAGCCCGGCCTTGCCGTCCGGCAAGTAAAGTGTCTCGCCCCGCGTCCAGGCTTCGAGATCCACCGTGTCGCCGTCCTCGACGAACCAGGCCACGTCGGCAATGGCATAATGCAGCAGAAGATCACTGCCGCTCGCCTCGATCGAGAATGCTTGATCAAGATCGGTGGAGGCAGCCGGGTCGAGCGTGACAAAGGGCATCGCCCTTCGATCGGCATGCTGGTCGGGCACACGTTTGGCCGCCGCATCCGCTGCGGCAACGACATCAGCCGGAAATCCATCCGGCACGTGCAATTCGGTGCGGATTTTCGCCAGGCCAGTGGAGAGAGCCTGTGAGGGATCGGTCAGAGATTTCATTCAGCCGTCCTACACTGGGGTTCCGGACACGGGAAGGCTGCCAACGAAAATCGCCAAGGGCGGCCACCGGCTGGCGCCGAGCGGATCGGGAATGAGCCATTGGCGCTGGAACCGCCGCCGAAGCGCGGCGTTTCTCCTGACAGCAAAAGGAGACCTCGCCATGCCAGCCACCTCGAAAGCCCAGCAGAAGGCCGCCGGCGCCGCACTCTCCGCCAAGCGCGGCGAGACCAAGAAAAGCGAGCTCAAAGGCGCTTCCAAGGGCATGTACGAATCGATGAATGAAAAGCAGCTCGAGGAATTCGCCGAGACGAAGCGCAAGGGTCTACCGGAGAAAAAATCCTAGGCTTGAGCGCTTCGAGCCCGACTACCTTGGAATGAAAAAGGGCCAGCGACATGCGCTGCCCGTGGGATTGTTGTGCGGAACAGCCTACCAGCGGTGGCAGTGCCGTATTCTCTCGACGATCAGCCTGCGATGACCATGCCGCCACACCACCTCTCTTTTTGACGATGACCCGGCAGACCTGCCTATGGCCGTGCCAATGGCGCCATGGCCGGTTCCGGGACGAGCACCATCAACCCTGCAAGCACCGCGGCACCTGCCAGGGTAGGAGGAACTTCTTCATGCAATCAGGCTCTCTAGCTCCAGTCCCTTCCTGGTCCCGCTGGCGAAAACCCTCCCGCCACATCCGGCATCGCATCAACGCCTTGAACGCTATACTGTTTGCGCCGCGCCGCGCCACTCACGAACTTGACATCGGTTAAATCTCGGTTTAATCAGCCGCCAACGCCGGGCAGCGATGTCCGGTGTTTGTTTTGTATACGCAAGATCTGTCACGATAGCTGTTTCCGATCTTGTTTGAACTGACGTGTCCCGTGGGTTTTCCGCCGCGTTGCGTGGGAAAATCCTGTCAGGTCTCGAAAACGGAGGCCAGAGGAGGGCGCGTTTCCTTCACCCGGACCATGAGGTGCCGGGTGTGTCGTTTTGAAAAGGGAATGCGATGAGCAAGCGCGAATCCGCGAAATACAAGATCGACCGCCGTCTCGGCGAAAATATCTGGGGCCGCCCGAAGTCCCCGGTCAACAAGCGTGAATACGGCCCCGGCCAGCATGGCCAGCGCCGCAAGGGCAAGCTTTCCGACTTCGGCCTGCAGCTGCGCGCCAAGCAAAAGCTGAAGGGTCACTATGGCGACGTTTCGGAAAAGCAGTTCCGCAAGGTCTATGAAGAGGCCGATCGCCGCAAGGGCGACACCTCCGAGAACCTGATCGGCCTGCTCGAGTCGCGTCTGGACGCGGTCGTCTACCGCGCCAAGTTCGTGCCGACCATCTTCGCCGCCCGCCAGTTCGTCAACCACGGCCACGTCAACGTCAACGGCAAGCGCGTCAACATCGGCTCGTACCGCTGCAAGCCGGGCGATGTCGTCGAAGTGCGCGAAAAGTCCAAGCAGCTGGTCATCGTCCTCGAATCGGTGGGCCTCGCCGAGCGCGACGTGCCGGACTACATCGAAGCCGATCACAACAAGATGGTCGCGACCTTCTCGCGCATCCCCGGCCTCGCGGACGTTCCGTTCGCCGTGCAGATGGAACCGAACCTGGTCGTCGAATTCTATTCGCGCTAAGCGAACGTCTTTCTGCGATATCGGAAAGGCCGCCTTCGAGGCGGCCTTTTTGTTTCGGGCATCCGCTTTGCCGTTTCGATTTTGCGGCCGATGCGCTAATCCGGGCGGAAGTCACATTCAGGGGCCGCCGTGCCATGAAC
>NZ_RZSJ01000282.1:0-7522 GCF_003998025.1 Mesorhizobium sp. M8A.F.Ca.ET.021.01.1.1 | reverse complement strand
GTCTGGATCGTCGGCAGCGACTGCAGGATGACCTGGAACGGCGTGCCGGCCGGCAGATCGCCGGTCAACTGGTCGGGGATGTCGACCACTGCCTCGCGCAGGTCCGAACGCGCCACGGTGACGATGGTCTGCCCGGGCGAAACCGTCTGGCCAACTTCGGCGCCGACGGCGGTGACGACGCCGTCGAAATCAGAAAACAGCCTGGCATAACCGAGCTGCTCCTGCGATTTCGCCAGCGAAGCCTTGGCCCGCTCGACACGGGCTTCCGCGGCCTTGCGTGCCTGCTGCGCTGCGTCGAAGACCGACTGCGGCGTATTGGCAGAGGTCAGCAACTGGCGCTGGCGTTCCTCGCTGGCGGCGGCATTGGCGAATTGCGCCTCGGCATTGGAGAGTTCGGCCTTGGCAGCCTGGACTGCCAGCTCCAGCGCGGTTGGGTCGAGTGCGGCGATCGTCGTGCCCTTGCTGACGGTGTCGCCGACCTTGACGTCGCGCGAGACGACGCGGCCGAGCAGGCGGAAGGCAAGATCGGCGCTGACCTGTGGCTCGACCGAGCCGGCGAAACCGAAAGTCTGCGTGGTGCGCGGCTCGACCACGACCGACAGCACCGGTCGGACGATTTGCGGCGGTTTTTCGTCCGATTTCGAACAGGCGGAAAGCGCGGCAAGGCCAAGCAGGACGGGTAGCAGCCGCTTCATTGCCCTGCTCCCGATATCTCGACCGTCTGGCCGGGGCTGAGCAATTGCCCGCCTGATGTAACGACGCTCTGGCCTTCGTTCAGGCCCTCGGCGATGACGACGGTACCCGAATCGAACGCCAGTACCTCGACCGGCGCCGCCGTCACCGCCTTGGTCGCGGGATCGACGATCCAGACCGCCGGCTTACCAGCGCTCGATGTCAAGGCCTGCCAGGGCAACAGGATCGCCTTCGCCGGCTTGGCGCCGACCGAGCCGATGACGGCCGCCCCCAGCGGCATCCCGGCCGGCGTGTCGGGAATGGCGACCTTGACCCTGATCGAGCCCGAAGCCGGGTCGACTGCCGGCGAGATTTCGCGCACCTTGCCCGTCGCGCGGACCTGCGGGTCGGACAACAGCGTGATCGTTACCGCCGGTGAAGCCGGCGTTTTGGCGACCAGCGTCTCCTGCACGTTGAACACCGCGTCGCGGTCGCCGTCCTCGGCGACGGTGAAGACGGTCTGCGCCGCCTGCACCACCTGGCCGGTTTCGACCTGGCGTGCGGTAATAACGCCTGCCGCACCGGCCTTGAGTTCGGTGAAGGACAGATTCTGCTGGGCATTGGCGAATGCGCTCCGCGCGGCATCGACGCTGCCTTGCGCGACTTTCAGTGCCTGGTCGGCCGCGTCATAGTCGCGCCTGGTGGTGAAGCCCTGGGCAAGCAGCGTCCTTTGCCGTTCGAAGGTAGCCGCGGCCTGTGTCAATTGTGCCTGCGCGGCATCGAGATCGGCCTGCGCGGAGCGCAAATCGGACTCCTGCTCCTGCGGATCGATACGGGCAAGCACCGTCCCCTGATCGACATGCTGGCCGACATCGACAAGCCGCTCCGCGACGCGTCCGCCAACCCGGAACGAAAGATTGTTCAACGTACGCGCCGCGATCACCCCGGTCAGCGAGGTTCTCGGCGCATAATCGGCCATCGCCACCGTTTCGGTGCGCACCATGACCGGCAGCTTCTTGTCCGCCGCCTCCTGCTTCTGGCAACCGGCGAGCAGCGCCAGGACCGTGCAGGCGAGAATTGAAGCGGCTGGACAAGACAAAAGGCTGGGAGTTTTAGCGGATGGCGGCGAGACGGACGATGTCGCGTTGCTGCTCATGGCTCCCCTCGGCCGCGCGCCGGTCGCTGATCGCGATCCCCTCGCGGAGATAAGGAGGATAATCGATCCCGGAAAAAAGGAAACCGGTCTCGTACGCCTCTCGCCGGACTGGTTAAGTCAGGCCCAATCGACGCTGTGATGGTGTCGGCTTGAGGAAAATCTGAAATAAGGCCAGAAGGGAATTCAACGGCATCAAAACAGAACGGGCCCCATCTCGATGAGGGATGGCCCGGTGAGGGATATCATGAAGAACTCCGCCATTTCCGAACGCAAGAACCAGTCGATCTCGCGCGGCGTCGGCATGACCACGCAGATCTACGCCGACCGGGCCGAGAACTCGGAGATCTGGGATGTCGAGGGCCGCCGCTATATCGACTTCTCCTCGGGCATCGCCGTCGTCAACACCGGCCACCGCCATCCCAGGGTAATCGAGGCGGTCAAGGCGCAACTCGACCGCTTCACCCACACCTGTCATCAGGTCGTGCCCTATGAGAGCTATGTGCGGCTGGCCGAACGGTTGAACGCCATGCTGCCCGGCAAGTTCGAGAAGAAGACCATCTTCGTCACCACCGGCGCCGAGGCGGTGGAGAACGCCATCAAGATCGCTCGCAACGCCACCGGCCGCCAGGCCGTCATCGCCTTCGGCGGCGGCTTCCATGGCCGCACCTTCATGGGCATGGCGCTGACCGGCAAGGTCGTGCCCTACAAGGTTGGCTTCGGAGCCATGCCGGGCGACGTCTACCACGTGCCGTTCCCCGTGCAACTGCATGGTGTCTCGGTCGCCGATTCGCTTGCCGCGCTCGACAAGCTGTTCAAGGCGGATGTCGATCCGGCCCGCGTCGCCGCGATCATCATCGAGCCGGTTCAGGGCGAGGGCGGCTTCTACGACGCGCCGCGTGAACTGCTGACGGCGCTGCGCAAGCTCTGCGACCAGCACGGCATGCTGTTGATCGCCGACGAAGTGCAGACCGGCTTTGCCCGCACCGGCAAGATGTTCGCCATGGACCATCACGAGGTGGCCGCCGACATCACCACCATGGCCAAGAGCCTGGCTGGCGGCTTCCCGCTGTCGGCCGTCACTGGCCGCGCCGAGATCATGGACGCGCCCGGCCCCGGTGGCCTCGGCGGCACCTATGGCGGCAGCCCGATCGGCGTCGCCGCCGCGCACGCCGTGCTCGATGTGATCGAGGACGAAAAGCTCTGCGACCGCGCCAACACACTGGGTGCGCGCTTGAAGCAGCGTCTGCAGTCGATCCGTGACGACGTGCCCGAGATTGTCGACATCAGGGGTTTGGGCTTCATGAACGCGGTGGAGTTCAACGACGTCAAGAAGGGCCTGCCGTCGGCCGAGATCGCCAACGCGATCCGCCTGAAAGCGCTCGACAAGGGCCTGATCCTGCTGACCTGCGGCGTCTACGGCAACGTCATCCGCTTCCTGGCGCCGATCACCATCCAGGACGAGGTCATGAACGAAGCGCTCGACATTCTGGAAAGCTCGATCCGCGAGGTCTGCGCCGCCTGAACGGCGCTTACCTTCTCCCTGTCACTACACGGGGAGAAGGTGCCGGCAGGCGGATGAGGGGCGGCGCGGACGTCTGAATTGACTCCTGTCGCCAATACCGCCTCGTCTCGGCCAGCAGATTGTGCCTATTTGACCTGCGCTCGGTTTCGCAGTGCTTCGAAATAGCCATCATCAACCGAGGGACCCGGTTCGGATGACGCGCCCTCAAGGAGCAGATGCCGAAGCCGTTGACGGTCTTGATCGCGGCGGATCAACTCACCGAAATATTCGCTCGTCACGGGCGGGCTCCATGTTCTGGAACGTCGCCAGTGCCGCCTTCAGCCCGTCCGGGCCTGCGGCCACCATCTGCGGCGATGGCGAAAAACCGGCACCGAGCATCTTGCGGCCAAGCATGTGGTCGCCGGGGCGGTTGACGGATTCGATGCCGAGCAGCCGGTCACCGGCATAGTGGTAGATCGAGAATTTGTTGTCGCGCAGGTCGCCGAGCACGACATGGCTGTCGCCGCCGGCGGTCAGGCCAACCATTTGCAGCTTCATGTCGCCAATGTCGGACCAGAACCATGGCACCGCTGAATAGGCGTCGATGTGACCGGTAATTGTCCGGGCGGCGAGCCGCGCCTGGTCGGTGGCGTTCTGCACCGATTCCAGCCTGACATCGCCGCCGGTGAACCAGTGCCGATACGAGGCGGCGTCGCCGATGGCCAGAATCTCCGGCACCGAACTGCGCATCTGATGATCGACGCGGATGCCGTTGGCGACAGCAAGGCCCGCGGCTTGCGCCAGTTCGACATTCGGCACGGCGCCGATGCCGACCACGACCATGCGCGCCGGCAGCCTTTCGCCAGACGAGGTGATCGCGGCCGTGACCTTGCCGTCTTCGCCTTCGAGCCTTGAGATCGAGGTTCCGGTCAGGATGCGCACGCCGGTCGCTTCCAGCCTTTGCCGGACATGGCTCGCCACCACCGGCGCCACGGCGCGGCCGAGCAGCCGGTCGACTGCTTCGACAACCGTCACGGTGCGACCGGCCGCCCGCAGCGTCGCGGCGATCTCCAGCCCGATAAAGCCGCCGCCGAGGATGACGATATCTTCGCTCTCAGCGCTCAGCTCCCGGATCAGCCGCGCGTCGGCCAGCGAGCGCAGCGACACCACGCCCGACAGATCGGAGCCTGGCAGCGGCAGGGCGCGCGGGCGCGATCCGGTCGCCAGGATCAGATTGTCGAAGGCAAGTGCGCCGCCGCCGGCAATGTCGAGACCGTGGCGGCCGGCATCGATGCGCTCGATCCGGATCCCAGGCCGGTAGTCGATGGCGCTGCCGGTGTAGAAGGCCTCGCCCCGAAGCGGTTGAGGCTTGGCTTCGGCATCCTTGATGAAGGTCTTCGAGAGCGGCGGCTTGTGGTAGGGCAGTTCGTTCTCGTCGCCGACCAGGATCACCGGCCCATCATAGCCATCCTCGCGCAGACTGGCGGCCGCCTGCACGCCCGCATGACCCGCACCGACAATTACCACGCCGTTCTTCATCGCATTCCGATCCCGATCGATCCTAGGACGTCTCGCCAAGTGGCAATTGTCTGACGCCGCCGCAAGAGAGGGTTTGCGGGTCGCACCCGGGACGGCGACTGTCAATCGTACAGTTCGGCCGCAAAGCCGATGCAGCGGGCGCGTAAAGTTGACCATCGTAGTTTAGAATAATTCTAAACTATTGTTTCAATTGGCTTTTCCAGTAATTTTCATTGACTTCCATCGCACTCGAAGCTTTAAGGAAGCCGCGCATTGGCGCATCCCTTTGATGTCTGGGCCTTGAACCCGTTCGATTGGAGGCATTTTGGTGTCTTTTTTCCCTGAGCCGCGCGATCGCGCGGCATGTCTTGCGCCCAACGGCATGAATGTGGCCTGGCGCGGGTTGGCGCGTGCGCCGCTTAGAAAATTTCCGAGGAACTGGAGAGCGATAATGACAGCACGATATGGCGGCAGGCTGGCGGCGATCGGCGCCACGGCGCTGCTGACGGCAGCGGTGTTCGTGCTGCCTGCCAAGGCGGAAACCGATGCCAAGGCGGTCATCAAGACCTATGCCGACATCGGGCTTGCCAAATATGAGGATTCGCTGACCACGGCGCAGGCGCTCGACAAGGCGGTCGACGCGCTGCTTGCCAACCCGTCGGCGGAAACGCTCAATGCCGCCCGCGACGCCTGGAAGGCATCGCGCGTGCCCTACCAGCAGACCGAGGTCTACCGCTTCGGCAACAAGATCGTCGATGACTGGGAAGGTGAGGTGAATTCCTGGCCGCTGGACGAAGGCCTGATCGACTATGTCGCCAAGAGCTACGGCACCGAGTCGGACGCGAATTCGCTCTATACGGCCAATGTGATCGCCAACAAGGAGATCGAGATCAACGGCAAACAGGTCGATGCCTCGAAGCTTTCGCCGGAATTCCTCTCCGGCACGCTGCAGCAGGCCGGCGGCGTCGAGGCCAACGTCGCCACTGGCTATCACGCCATCGAATTCCTGCTCTGGGGCCAGGACCTGCACGGCACCGGTCCGGGCGCCGGCCAGCGTCCCTATACGGATTACGACCTGAAGAACTGCACCGGAGGCAATTGCGACCGTCGCGCAGAGTACCTGAAGTCGGCGACCGGCCTTCTGGTCTCGGACCTCCAGAAGATGGTCAACGACTGGAAGGAAGACGGTGCGGCGCGCAAGAACCTGGTCGATGGCGAGCCGAACACCGCCATCTCGGTGATCTTCACCGGCATGGGTTCGCTCTCCTACGGCGAACTGGCCGGCGAGCGCATGAAGCTCGGCCTGCTGCTGCACGATCCGGAAGAGGAGCATGACTGCTTCTCCGACAACACCTACAACTCTCATCTCTATGATGCCGTCGGCATCCGCGCCGCCTATCTCGCCAGCTACACGCGCCTGGACGGCACCGTCGTTTCGGGTCCGTCGGTGCACGACATGGTGAAAGCGGCCGATCCGGCAATCGACAAGGAGCTGTCCGACAAGCTCGATGTCACCGTCGCCAAGATGGAAGCGATCAAGGCGCGAGCCGAGGCCGGCGAGGCCTACGACCAGCAGATCGCCGAGGGCAATACCGCGGGCAATGCCACCGTTCAGGCGGCAATCGACGCATTGATCGACCAGACCAAGTCGATCGAACGCGCCGTTGGCGTGCTGAAGCTCAATGCCATCGCCTTCGAAGGCTCCGACAGCCTCGACGCACCCGACAAGGTGTTCAAGTAAGCCTGCCACCCCCAGCCAAACGGCGCCGCACGGGCGCCGTCAGCCAGAGCGACGAAATGCTGATCTGCCATTGCAACATCATCACCGAGAAGGAGATCGAGCAGACGATCATCGGCCTGCTGGATCAGGATCCCTGGCAGCTCATCGTGCCGGCAAAGGTCTATCACGCCATGCACAAACGTGGCCGCTGTTGCGGCTGCTTCCCAAATGTGGTCGAAACGATCATTCGGGTCACCGAGAACTACCACGCCCGCTCGCAGGCGAGCGGCGTGGACATCGTTTCACATCTGGATCGCGTCAGAGGCCTGCGCGTCCAATACGGGAGCAGAGCCCATGAAAGGCGAACCACAGATCATCGAGCGGCTTAACGAGGCTCTTTTTCTGGAGCTCGGCGCCGTCAACCAATATTGGGTGCATTTCCGTCTGCTCGAGGATTGGGGATACGCCAAGCTGGCCAAGAAGGAGCGGGCGGAATCGATCGAGGAGATGCACCACGCCGACAAGCTGGTCGCCCGCATCATCTTCCTTGAAGGCCACCCCAACCTGCAATCCGTGGCGCCGCTGCGCATCGGCCAGAACGTCAAGGAAGTGCTCGAATCCGACCTTGCCGGTGAGTATGACGCGCGCACTGCTTACAAGCGCTCGCGCGAAATCTGCGAGGAAGCGGGCGACTATGTGACGATGAAACTGTTCGAGGAACTGCTGACCGATGAGGAAAGCCATATCGACTTCCTCGAGACGCAGCTCGACCTGCTGGCCTCGATCGGCGAGGAAAAATACGGCCAGCTCAACGCCGCATCGGCGGACGAGGCGGACTGAGGATATGCGGGAATGCGGCGCCTCTTAAACTTCCCGCGCCGCTTGCGGCGGGCAAAAGCCCCGCTGCCCCTCCGGAAAACACCAGCCATATCGGCTGGTCGGCGCGGTGTCATTT
>NZ_RZSJ01000281.1:0-7595 GCF_003998025.1 Mesorhizobium sp. M8A.F.Ca.ET.021.01.1.1 | reverse complement strand
CGGCATCACCGATGCGTCGCAGACACGCAAGCCGTCGATGCCGCGCAGCCTGAGATCCGGCGTCACCACCGCCATCTCGTCATGGCCCATGCGGCAGGTGCCGACCGGATGGTGGTCGGTCTTGGACGTGCGGCAGGCATAGTCGATCAGTTCATCGTCGCCGGCGAGCGATGGGCCGGGCAGCACCTCGCGCAGCACGTATGGGGCCAGCGCCTCCTGCCGCATGATTTCGCGGGCCAGCCGCAGTCCCTTGAGCGACATGGCGCGGTCATAGGGATCGGACCAGTAGTTGGGGTCGATCAGCGGATGGTCGGCGGGGTTGGCGCTTTTCAGCCGCACCGTGCCGCGCGAGCGCGGGCGCAGGAAGGCCGAGTTCAAGGTGACGCCCGGGTTGTTCAATTTCTCGACGCCGGCCTCGATGCCGGATCCCAAACCCAGGTGGAACTGGATGTCGGGCGAGGCGGCGGTCGGGTCGGCGTACCAGAAGCCGCCGGTCTCGAACAGGCTGGAAGCCACCGGACCCTTCTTCAACAGCAGATATTGCAGGCCGGCCCAGGCCGTGCGGTGCAGCTTGGCGTAATTGTCATAGGTGTGATCGCCGGTGCATTCGGCGATGACGAACAGGTCGAGATGGTCCTGCATGTTGGAGCCGACGCCGGGCAGATCGTGCACCGGCGTCACGCCGACCGATTTCAGATGGTCGGCCGGGCCGATGCCCGACTGCATCAACAGCTTCGGCGAGCCGATGGCGCCGGACGAGACGATCACCTCGCGGTCGGCGCGCAGGATTTTTGTCTCACCCCCCGGCTTATCTACAACCTCGACGCCAACAGCGCGGGCTTTCTCGACGACGATGCGGGTGACCAACACGTCGGTCCTGACGGTGAGATTCTTGCGGGCGCGAATCGGCTTCAAGTAAGCGACCGAGGCGGAAGAGCGCCGGGCATCCTTCTGGGTCAGCTGGTAATAGCCGACGCCTGCTTGGGCAGCGCCGTTGAAATCCGGGTTGAAAGGGATACCCATCTCCTGGCCGGCGCGGAAATAGGCCTCGCAGATCGGCAGCGGCGAAATCGGGTTCGACACGCCGAGCGGGCCCTGGTCGCCGTGGAAATCGTTGGCGAAACGCTGGTTGTTCTCGGCGCGCTTGAAATAGGGCAGCACGTCGCGGTAGCCCCAGCCGGCCAGCCCTTCCTCCTTCTCCCAGGCGTCGTAATCGCGGGCATTGCCGCGCGTGTAGATCTGCGCATTGATGGAGGAGCCGCCGCCGACCACCTTGGCCTGCGTGTACCAGAAGACGCGATCCTTCATGTGCTTCTGCGGCACGGTCGACCAGCCCCAGGAGGCAATGCCCTTGGTCATCTTGGCGAAACCCGCCGGCATGTGGATATAGGGGTGCCAGTCCTTGCCGCCGGCTTCGAGCAGCAGCACGGAATTGGAGGGATCCTCGCTCAGCCGGTTGGCCAGAACGCAGCCGGCCGGACCGGCGCCCACGATGATATAGTCGGTCATTGTCTCATCCGTTCACAGCCGCGGCACCGAGAGCGCGCCGTCGACATTAATGATCGAGCCGGTCGAAAAGCCCAGTCTGCTGGCAGCGAGCGCCGCCACCATGGCGCCGATGTCGGAGGCTTCGCCCCAGCGTTTCGCCGGCACCAATCCACCTTCGATCAGCGCGTCATATTTGGCGGTCACGCCCGCCGTCATGTCGGTGCGGATGATGCCCGGCCGCAGCTCGAACACGCCGATGTTTTCCGAGGCGAGCCTGAGCGCGAGGTTCTTCACCCACATGGAAAGCCCTGCCTTCGACATGCAATATTCGGAGCGTTCTGGAGAGGCCATCTCGGCGCTGACCGATGTGATGGTGATGATCGATTTCGCATGATCGCCGGGCTGGCGGAGCATCGCCTTGGCGACGGCTTGGCTGAGGAAGACGGTGCCTCGCAGGTTGATGCCGAGCGCGCGGTCGAAATTGTCGGGTTTGAGATCCAGCAGGTCGCCACGCACGACGGCGCCGATGCCGGCATTGTTGACCAGGCAGTCGATGCGGCCGAAGGCACGCATGGCGATATCGACGAGGTCGGCGTGGCTTTCGAGATTGGCGATGTCGCATCTGATATAGGCGAATTTTGCAGCCCGCGCGGTGATATTGGCGGCGAGATTGGCCGGCGCTTGGTCGGCTAGGTCTGCGACAAGAATATCGAAGCCTGCGTCGGCGAGCGCCTCGGCACAGGCCAATCCAATGCCGCGTGCACCGCCGGTGACTATGGCGGCAGGGCGCGTCATGGGGCGCTAGCCTTGCGAATGCTAGCGCTGCCCCTCATCGCCCTGCCGGGCACTTCTCCCCGTATAGTGACGGGGAGAAGGACGCTGTCATCGCCGCTTTCGCCAATCGCCAGCGCTGCAAAAAGGTCGCCGGCGTTGCGGCCAGGTCCCTTCTCCCCGTCCTTCACGGGGAGAAGGTGCCGGCAGGCGGATGAGGGGCGGCGCAAACCGGTCATGCTAGTTCGCTCTTGCGGATATGGTCCGCCACCCGTAGCGCCTGGGCGGCGATCGACAGCGCCGGATTGACCGCCGCCGAGTTCGGCAGAAAACTGGCGTCGACGACGAACAGGTTCTGGTGATCGAAGGCGCGGCAAAAGGGGTCGAGCGGCGATGTCGCCGGGTCGTCGCCCATTTTCACCGTGCCGCACTGGTGCGAGGGCGTACGCTTGTCGAAAGGGCGCGACAGCACGATGGGATAACCGCAGGCGCGAAAATTCGCGCGCATCACCTTGGTCAGCCCATCGAGCGACTGCATGTTGGAGCGCCGCCACTGCATGACGATGTCCTTCCCGTCGACCATGATGCGGCTTTCGGGATCGGGCAGGTCCTCGCACATCAGGTACCAGTCGACGGCATGGCTGGCCATGTAATCGAGCGCGAATTTCGGCACCCGCTTCACATTGGCCCTTAGCATGTTGCCGTCGATCTTGCCGAGAAGCTGGACATTGCCGAGCGGTTTGCCGCCCTTGCCGTCGGACAAATAGTAGTCGTTCAGCATCAGCGTCTTCTGGTAGACGGCATCATTCCTGCGGCGCGGATCGATCGCCAGCATGGCGCTCGAATTGTGGTTCATGAAATTGCGCCCGACCTGGTCGGAGCGGTTGGCCAGGCCCTTGTCGCCCCCCTTGCCATTACCGGGTGAGGGCGAGCGTAGCAGGATGACCGCTGAATTGACCGCGCCGGCCGACAGGATGACCAGTTTCGGCGACAGCTTTTTCAGCTCGCCGTTCTGGCGATAATGTATGGCGGATATGGATTTGCCGTCCGGGGCAGTCTCGAGATATTCGACATAGGCGCCGGTCTCGAGCTTGATGTTCGGATCGGTCAATGCCGCTGCCAGCGGTGCGGTCTGCGCGTCCATCTTTCCCTGGCCCGTGTTTGGGAAGGCGTCCCAGCCGGTCCTGCCCTCCTTCAGCCATGTCTCTATGTCGACGCCGAGTGGCAGGGAGGCCGGATGCAGGCCCAGTCCCTTGAGCTCGGCGCGGGCACGCGCGATCGGCGCCTCGTCGGGCACCGGCTTGAAGGCATAGGGAACCGAATGAAATGGCTCGGTTGGATCCTCGCCCAGCGCGCCGCGCACGCGGAAAAGCTGCTCTGCTTTCGAATACCATGGCTCGAATTCGTCATAGGAAAACGGCCAGGCCGGCGACACGCCGCCAAAGTGCTCCATGTCGGAAAAGTCTTGCTTGCGATAGCGGATCAGCACCGCGCCGAAGAATTTCGAGTTGCCGCCGACATAGTAGTAATTGCCTGGGTTGAAGGCGCCGCCGCCGGCCTCGCGCCACATCTCCTTCGGCCGGTAGTGGCCGTCGACGAAGATCGAGCGCGTGTCGCGCGCATGCGGGGTCGCCGGCAAGGGTTCGCCGCGCTCCAGCATCAGGATGGAGGCGCCGCTGCCGGCCAGACCGGCAGCGATCGTGGCGCCGCCGATGCCGGAACCGATGATGACGATATCGGGGTTTGCCATCACCTAAAGCGCGCCGCGATTGAATTGACACATGCGACGCGCTTCAGGTCCTTTGTTTTGATGCATGTCGTTGCCCCAAAACCGGATCCACTTTTGGCGACACGCATCAGCGAATACGGTTCTCGGTCGCCGGATCGAAGAACACCGCCTTGGTCAGGTTGAAGGCCAGCGGCGTGCTGGTGCCCGGCTGGATGTTGGCATCGGCGCGCAGCCGTGCCACCACGCCCTTGCCGCCGAGATTGGTGACGGCGAAAGTGTCGGAACCGGCCGGTTCCACCACCTCGATATGGCAATCGGCGGTGGCGATTTGCGAGGCGTTGCGTTCCGCGCCTTCGGGATCGGTAAGCGCCTCCGGGCGGACGCCGAAGATGATCGGCTTGCCCTTGAATGCCGACAATCCGGCCGGCGCGTTGGCCATCGGCAAGGTGATCGGCTGGCGTGCCTCGCGATCGAGCACGACGGCCAGATCGCCGCCATTGCCGCCGATGGTGGCCGGGATCAGGTTCATTGCCGGTGACCCCATGAAGTCGGCGACGAAGACATTGCTGGGGTTGTTGTAGATTTCGGCCGGCGTGCCGAATTGCTGCACCTCGCCGTCACGCATGACGGCGATCTTGGTAGCCAGCGTCATCGCCTCGATCTGGTCGTGGGTGACATAGACGATCGTTGTACCCGTGGTGGCATGCAGGCGCTTGATCTCGATGCGCATGTCGACGCGCAGCTTGGCGTCGAGGTTGGACAGCGGCTCGTCGAACAGGAACAGCTTGGGGTCCCGCACCAGCGCCCGGCCCATGGCGACGCGCTGGCGCTGGCCGCCGGAGAGCTGGCTCGGCTTGCGCTGCAGCAGATGGCCGATCTGCAGGACCTTGGCCACCTTGTCGATCGCCTTCTGCCGTTCGTCGGCCGGCACGCCGCGCATTTCCATGCCGAAGGAGATGTTCCCGGCGACCGTCATGTTGGGGTAGAGCGCATAGCTCTGGAACACCATGGCGATATCGCGCTTGGACGGATGAAGATCGGTGATGGTGCGGCCGTCGACGCGGATATCGCCAGAGGTGATCGTCTCCAGTCCGGCAATGGTGTTGAGTAAGGTTGACTTGCCACAGCCGGAAGGACCGACCAGCACCAGGAAGCCGCCTTTTTCCAGCTCGAGGTTAATCCCTTTCAGGATCTCGACCTGGCCGAAACGCTTCCTCAGACCATCAATTTCCAGAAAAGCCATTGGGTTATCCTTTGACCGCGCCCGCCATCAGGCCACGCACGAAATAGCGGCCGGCGAGCACATAGACGAGAAGGGTGGGGAGTGCGGCGATCATCGCCGCCGCCATGTTGACGTTGTATTCGACGACGCCGGTCGAGGTGTTGACGACGTTGTTGAGCGCCACCGTCATCGGCATCGCATCGCCGGTGCCGGCATAGGCGGAGGCGAACAGGAAGTCGTTCCAGATGTTGGTGAATTGGTAGATGACGGTGACGACGAAGATCGGCATCGAGTTCGGCAGCATGATGCGCCGGAAGATCTGGAAGAACGAAGCGCCGTCGACCTGGGCGGCCTTGACCAGTTCGGTCGGGAACGCCTCGTAATAGTTGCGGAAGAACAGCGTGGTGAAGCCGATGCCGTAGACGACGTGGACGAAGACCAGATTGACCGTCGAATTGCCGAGGCCGAAGCTGGTGCCGATCGAGTTTTGCAGCGTCACGCCGAAGCGGCCGACGCTGCCCAGGATCGTCGCCATCGGCAGCAGAACGGACTGGAACGGAATGAAGCAGGCAAACAGCATCAGCCCGAACACCAGCGTCGCCCCGCGAAAACGCCATTTGGTCAGCACGTAGCCATTGAGCGCACCGAGCATGGTCGAGATCAGCACGGCGGGAACCACCATCTTGATGGAGTTCCAGAAATAGCCCTTGATGCCGGCGCAGGTGAGGCCGACGCAGGTCTCGCCCCAGGCCTTCAGCCAGGGATCGAAGGTCGGCGCCTTGGGCAGCGAAAGCATGTTGCCGTTCTGGATCTCGTCCATGGTCTTGAACGAGGTCACCAGCATGACGAACAACGGCATCAGATAGAACAGGGCGAACAGCGCCAGAAGTCCGTAGATGACCATGCGGTTGACGAGTTTGACGTTCATGCCGCCGCTGGCCTGGCGGGCGGGAGTGGTCATAGCGCTCATCGCGGCTTCTCCCTGAGTTCCGAATAGAGATAGGGCACGATGATGGCGACGATGGTCATCAGCATGATCACGGCGCTTGCCGAACCGACGGCCATTTCGTTGCGCTTGAAGGTGTACTCATACATGAAGTTCGAAGGCAGCCATGCCGAGCCACCGGGGCCACCGCTGGTCAGCGCGACGACCAAGTCATAGGATTTGATGGCAAGGTGCGCGAGCACGATGAAGGCCGACAGGAAGATCGGCCGCAGCAGCGGAATAACGATGCGGCGATAGAGCTGGAAGGTGGTGGCGCCGTCGATCTGCGCCGCCTTCATGATCTCGCCGTCAATGCCGCGCAGGCCGGCCAGGAACATCGCCATGATGAAGCCGGAGGCCTGCCAGACGCCGGCGATGACCACGGTGTAGATGACGAAATCCTTGTTCTTGATCCAGTCGAAATGGAAGCTCGTCCAGCCCCATTGGTGCAGCGTCTGCTCGAGGCCGAGGCCAGGGTCGAGGAACCATTTCCAGGCGACGCCGGTGACGATGAAGGAGAGCGCCATCGGGTAGAGGTAGATGGGACGCAAGACGCCTTCGCCGCGGATCTTCTGGTCGAGCAGGATGGCCAGGAACAGGCCGAGCGCCAGGCAGATCAAGATGTAGAGAAAGCCGAAAATGCCCATATTGGTGATCGATGTGTACCAGCTCGACGGCGGATCGGTGTCGAAGGTCCAGTTCCACAGCCGCTGGTAGGCGCGCGCGCCGGTTATGGCGTAGGACGGAAAGGTCTTGGAGTTGGTGAAGGACAGGTAGATCGTCCACAGGATGAAGCCGTAGACGAAGACGACGGTGACGGCGAAGCTCGGCGCCAGCACGATCTTGGGCAAGGCGTCCTGCAGCCGCGAGCGCACCGAGGCCCGCGGGCGGGCATGCTCCGGCGTCAGCTTGATCTGGGTTGTCGCAACTGTGCTCATGGGGTTCCTCCCGTCGGCGTTCGGCCGACCGGCCTCACGGACCGGGAACCTCCCCCGCCGGAGCGGGGAAGGTGGTTGGGTGCCTAGTGCTTACTTGGCGTCGTCGATTGCCTTGACCAGTTCGGTCACGGCCTCGTCCGAGGTCTTGATCTGACCGTGGACGAATTTGGAGACGACGTCCTTGTAGGCATTGGCGACAGCCGGAGGGGCGCCATAGCCTTGGGCCAGCGAGCCGAACAGCGTGCCGCCTTCATTGGCCTTCTTCAGGTCGGCGATACCCTTCTTGCCGCAAGCGTCGAAGTCGGTGTCAGGCACGTCGGTGCGGGCCGGAACCGAACCCTTGACGACGTTGAAGGCCGACTGGAAGCTCTTCGACAACGTGGCTGTGGCCAGAGCGACCTGGGCCGCCTTGCGGTCGTCGGGGACGTTGAACATGCCGAACATGTCGGAGTTGTAGATCAC
>NZ_RZSJ01000280.1:0-7604 GCF_003998025.1 Mesorhizobium sp. M8A.F.Ca.ET.021.01.1.1 | reverse complement strand
CGAGAATGCGGTAGTTCTTGATCATGGGTTTAACCCTTTCCCCTGTTTCTTATGGTTGATGAATGTGTTTTCAGTTGACGAAAGTCCGTGGAGTTCTCCTGTCCCGGCCATCAACGATGTCAGTCGACCGGGACTGTAGCATGCGGTTTTTCTGGGTCCATCCGATCCTTCCGGCGTGCGGCTCAGATTTTCTTGAGGCAATGCTTCCATCCGTCCGGTCCTGCCGTCGCCATCCGCGCGCGGCGGCGGACTCTTATTCCGTCTCCTTTCCCGTCTCGTACTCCTAGTTCAGCGGCAAACGGCGATATGTCCCGGGCTTGGCCGGGTCGTGATATTTGTTGCACGGGCCGTTCTCGGCGAAGTCGCAATGGCAGGCCGCGAGATTTTTCCGCGACAATGTGACACCGAGACCCGGGCCTTCCGGGACACGCACCGTATTGTTCTCGGGCGAAAACGGCCCTTGCTCGGTGATGTCAATCGGTTGCATGCGAAACAGCGACTGGTTCGGCTCCCGGATCCAGCCGAGCGCCGCGCACAGGTGCAGGTAGGCCGCGCTGCCGATGCCGCTGTCGCCGCTGTAGCACCAGAAATCGATGCCCGCGTGCTCGCAGGCGCCGACGAACCGCAGCATCCGGCCGATGCCGCCGTGCGCCGTCGGATTGCCGACGAAGGCGTCCGGAACCTTGAGGTCCATGGCGCGCGCAATGTCGATGTTGTGGGTCGAGAACGGGATCGAGCAATGCTGTCGCAACTGCCGCATCTCCTCGATCGTGGCCACCGGATCCTCCCAGTTGCGCACGCCGAGATCTTCGAGCGGCCGCGCCAGCCGCCGCGCCGTGGCCAGCGAATAGGCCTGGTTGGAATCGATGCGGATCATCGCCTCGTCGCCGAGTTTTTCGCGGATCAGCTCGACCATTCTCAGCGAGACTTTCGGATCTTGGGTCGAGAATTTGCCTTCGAAGAAGGTCGTTCCATGCGTCTCGTGCAGTTCGACGCAATAGTCGGCGACGGCTTCCGGCGTCGTCTCGCCCTTTACACCAGCCCCATTGCCGCGCAGCGAGAAGTAGTCGGTGAACGGGATGTCCTTGCGCACGGCGCCGCCAAGCAATTGGTAGAGCGGCTGGTTCCATGCCTTGCCGCGTAAGTCCCAAAGCGCCATCTCGATGGCGCCGAAGGCCATGATGCGGGCGCGGTCGTTGATCGACTGCACGCCGGTCCAGAAGGGCAGGCTGACATGCTCGGCGCCGGCGATGTCGAAGGCGTCGCGGCCGACCAGCCGTTTGGCGAGACCATCGTTGATGATGGCCGCCGCCGCCGGCGTCGGCGCTTCGCCCAGCCCGACAAGGCCGTCCTCGGTCTCGACTTCGACGATGGTCGGCGAAAAACCGTCGAGTTCGCCGAACACCCAGGCATAGGGCGCTTCGAGGCGAAGATTGATAGGCGTCGCCTTGATGCTGCGGATCTTCACCGGCTGACCTCGAAGAAAGGCTTGCCGAGCAGGTCGGGAACGACGTCGATGCCGAGGCCCGGCCCGTCGGGAATGCCCATGCGGCTGCCGGTGACCGGCGGCGCGTTCGACGCGGTGCGCACGGTCACCCATTCATGGAAGGCGATCGCATGCAGCCGCCGCTCCTCCGGCGTCGACAGCGACAGATGCGCCATGGCGGATGTGTCGATCTCGGCGCCGCCGGTGTCCTCGACCGTGATCATGAAGCCGAGATCGACGGCGACGTCACGGATCAGCCGGGTCTTGGTGACGCCGCCGAGCCGCGAAATCTTCAGCGTCAGGCCGTCGGCCGCGCCGAGGCGATGGATTTCCAGCATCGCCTCGAGCGAGGTGACGGATTCGTCGAGCACCATCGGCTTGTCGAGCATGCGGCGCACCGACATGTTCTCGTCGATCGTCGTGCACGGCTGCTCGAACGTGTAGTCGATCGCCCGCGTGGCATCGGCGAACTGCCGCGCCTGGTAGGGTGTCCAGCCGGCATTGGCGTCGCAGAAGATGACCGTGCCTTTCGGCACCGAGGCGGCGACCGCCGTGACGCGCTCGATGTCGTCATGGACATTGCCGCCGACCTTGACCTGCAGCCGTTGGAAACCGTCCTTGACGATGCGCTTGGCAAGTGCGGCCATTTGATCGACCGTGCCATGGGTGACGACCTTGTAGAGTTCCGCCGTGTCGCTTTCCTTGCCGCCGAGCAGCGTCACCAGCGGCACGCCGGCCGCGCGCGCCGCCAGATCCCAGCAGGCCATGTCGAACGCCGATTTGATGTAGGGATGGCCCTTGAACACGGTGTCCATCAGCCGGCCGATGCTGGCCAGCCCGCACGGGTCCTGGCCGATGAGGTGCGGTGCGATCTCCGGCACGCCGGCTCTCGTGCCGGCCGGGAAGGCGGCCGAGTAGAAATTGCCGAGCGGCGCCATCTCGCCCCAGCCGGTCAACCCGCTGTCGGAGGTGATGGACACGATCACGGCGTCGAAGCAGTCGGCCACGCGCCCCTTGGACATGCGATAGGGGCCGTCCACGAAGGGCTGCACGACGCGATAGGCTTTGATGGTTTCGATCTGCACGTGGGTATCCATTGTCCGCGATGATGGGAGGGATCAGGCGCCTTTCGACGGGCGCCGTTCGAGGCCGCGCGCATAGGCAAGAAGCTCTTCGAAATCGAGGTCGATATGCTCGCGGGCATGGCGCTGGGCGGCACGCATGTCGTCGCCCTTGAGCAGCGCCACATAGGTCTCATGGACATTTTCGGCCGGCACGGCTTCCTTGCGCGCCTGCTGGTGCAGGGCGAAGTACATCTGCAAACGGCTGGTCAGCCTTTGCCAGGTTTCCAGGAGCACCGAATTGTCGGCCCATTCATGGATCAGGCCATGCAATTGCAGGGCGGTTTCGATCTGCCTTGTGGTGTCGCGCTCGCGCGTCGCCTGCTTCACCGCCTCGTGGCGCCGGTCAAGCTCGTCCAGGAAACGCTGGTCACGCTGCTTCCACATCCGCTCGATGGCGAACTCGTCCAGCACCTTGTTGAGCGAATAGGCATCGTCGATGTCCTTGGCGGTGACATTGATGACGAAGGTGCCGGCATAGGGGATGCTGGTCAGGATGCCTTCCTGCACCAGCTCGCGCATCGCCTCGCGCAGCGGCGCGCGGCTGACCCGCATCTGTTCGGAAATCCGGAGCTCGTTGAGCTTCTGGCCGGGCTCGAGCTGACCGGTCAGGATCGCGCGCCGCAGCAGTGCCACGATTTCGGCACGGCGCGTCGTGTCGGCAATCGGGCTGAACTCCGTCTTCACCATTCGGCCCACTCCAGCGAGAACAGAAGGCAAGACAATCAGATTGTCGACAATCTAACAAGAGGCCATGCTCGAATTTCTGAGCTTTGCTTGGCAGCCCGGCCGGCTGGGCTGAATCAAGCCGCGCGGCCATAAAAACCGACACGCTCCTCATCGCTGAACATCACGCCCGGCTTCTCATAGTAGGAGAACACCGCGATCATCCGTTCGCGGTCGCCTTCGACCGTGGTGACGCGATGCGCGGTGTTCTTGCCGCGAAACACGTTCAGCGTACCGGGCTTCATACGCAGGACCCTGGCCTCGGGATCACGCCCTTCGAGCAGTCTGGCAACGCCGTCATAGTTTGGATCCTCATCCGATCTGAGATCGGTGCGGTATTCCAGGTCACCACCGCGCTCCGCCTGTTGCAGGAGCAGCGTGGTGGTGAATTCCGAGCGGTCGAAGTGCCAATTCAGCGCTTCGCCGGCGCGATAGGCCATCACATTGGCGCGTGCCAACGGATCCTGCATGACATGCAGCCTGGCCTTGCCCATCGTCGCGGCGAGGAAACGCACCAGCGGTTCGTATTCGTAGATCGCCATCACCATGCTGCCGGGAATCTGGTCGGCGCAGACGGTGTGGCTGATGGTTTCCACCTTGCGCAGCGCGGGGTGATCGGGTGCCAATTCCGGAATGCTGGGCTTGAAGTAGATGTTGTGCAAACGCTTGTGGACATGGGACCGCGTGTCCATGACCGGCTTGATTTCCCGCACCGCTTGTTCGGCGATACCGGGCCGCAGAAAGCCCTCGAGATTGAACATGCCGTCGGCTGCGAGCGCGGCGAGCGACTGCTGGACGAGGCGATCCCATTCGGGGCTGCCTTCGCGATCGAGCGGATAGCGGTCGAGGTCGAGAATGTCTTCCATGTCGTATGCTCCAATCGGGAAGCTCCAAGGTTGGGCACAGAAGACGGCAAAAAATTCTTTCTCTCAACGTGGAAAATTATTAGGATTGGCCAAGAAAAACTTCTGGAGGCTGATGTGGACCGGCTGCCGCCGTTGAATGCGATCAAGGCCTTCGAGGTCGCCGGCCGCGCCGGCAGCTTCACACTGGCCGCGAGCGAGCTTGGCGTCTCCTCGGCGGCGGTCAGCCAGCAGATCCGCAATCTCGAAACCTGGTTCGGCAAGCAACTGTTCGTGCGCACCGGCAATCGCATCGCGCTGACCGACGCCGGCCACGCCATCTATCCGCAGACGGCGCGTGCGCTCGGTGACATTGCCGCCATCGGCCAGCGCATGCTCGAAGGCGGCCTGAGGACACGGCTTGTCGTCAGCGTGCCATTCTCGCTGGCCGAACTATGGCTGGCGCCGAGGCTGGCCGTGCTCCTCGAGGCCTTCCCGCACATGGCGATCGACGTGCGTGCCGAGGATGATCCGATCGACCTGATGCGCCAGAACGTCGACCTGCGCATCAGCTATGGCGACTATCACTATCCCGGCCTGCGGATGGTCCGCCTGGTCCATGACGATGTGCTGCCGGTCTGCGCGCCGGACTTCTGGCAGCGGCACGGCAATGGCGATACGGGCCTCACCGATCTGCATGAGAGCCTGTTCATCCACACCAATTGGGGGCCGAACTATGCCTCGCACCCGAGCTGGGCCGATTGGTTCGCGGCATGCGGCGGCAACCGGTCGCCCGACCCGTCGCAGGGGCGCCGCGTCGGCCTCTCAAGCCTGGCGATAGCCTCGGCTCGGTTGGGCCTCGGCATTGCCCTTGGACAGCGGGTGATGGCCCAGGCCGATCTGGATGCGGGCCGGCTGATTGCGCTTTCTTCCGTCTCGGTGCGCCTGGGGCACCCCTATTGCGCCTTCATGCCGCCGGCAAAGGCCGATCGCGCCGACGTCGCCGCTCTGGTCGGTCTGCTCGTGAAAACGGCGCCCGCGACCTGAGAAAGGGTCGAGGGCGCCGCGCGGAAACCGGGCCTGCGGGGGAGTCAGGTAGCCGGTTTCTGTGGGAGGGGCGAAATCGGCATTCCGGGGCCGATCTTCTGCAGATTGCCTGTGATCACCTGGTCGCCTTCGGCGACGCCGCTGAGGATGGCGACCATGTCGCCGCTGGTCGGCCCAAGCGAAACCAGCCGCTGGTCGACCGTATTGCCCTTGCCGACGACGTAGAGATATTTGCCGAGCTGGCTTGATCCCAGCGCGACCTGCGGCACCATCAGCGCATCGGGCTGTTGTTTGACGTGCAGCCGCACGCGAACATATTGGCCTGGCAAGAGCGTGAATTTGGCGTTGCCGATGGTGGCGCGTGTGGTGATCGTGCCGGTCGAGTGATCGATCGTGTTGTCGATGAAGGTGAGCTCGCCCTTCTGGTGGGCTTCGGTCTCACCCGGAAGCAGGACCTCGACCTCGATTGGGCCGGCAGCACGCGCTTCCTCGATCTGCGCCAGATCCGTCTCGCTTGGATTGAAGGTGACGTAGATCGGATCAAGCTGCACCAGCGTGTTGAGCACGGTGCCGGCAACGCTGACCAGCGTTCCCACGGAGGCCTGGTTGCGGCCCAGGCGTCCGGGGAATGGCGCATGGATTTCAGCGTAGCTCAAATTGAGCTCGGCCGTGCGCACGGCGGCCTGGTTGAGCGCCAGCGACGCCTGCGCCTCGCGCAAGGTGCTGGTGCGCTGGTCGAAGCTGTCCTTGTCCAGGTAACCGCTCTTGGCAAGCTCGGTACCGCGGCCAAGATTGGAACGCGCATAGTCGAGCGTCGCCGTATCGCGCTGCACCTGGGCCTTCGCCTGATCGAGCGCGGCCTGGAAGTCGTCGGGCGAGATCTTGTAGAGCGTGTCGCCCTGCCGCACATCGGCGCCGTCTTGCGCCGTCTGTTCCTGCAGGTAGCCAGGGACGCGCGCCTGCAGCGTGATGCTGCGGATCGGCTCGGTCCGCGCGGCATAGTCGAGGTAGATCGGGATCGTCTTCTTGACGACGCTCGCCACCGGCACCGGCATGACGAACGCGGCTGGAGCGGGCGCGGCCCCGGCCGTGCCGGCATTCAGGCTGAGATTGCCCATGTCCAGCAGGTGGACGCTGGCCACCGAGATCGCACCCAGCGCGACAGCCGTTCCCAACGCGATTTTCCATTTACGCATGATGATTCTCCAATCTTATTCGGCCGCTTCCGCCAGGGGAGGGAAGGCGGGTTTGGCCGTTGGTTCAGTGTGTTGAGAGGCGGGCTCGTCGCCGCCGCGCCGTTCGCGCAGCTGTTCGATGACCGCGTAGAAGACAGGCACGAACACCAGCGACAGGACGGTCGCCGCGACCATGCCACCAAACACGGTGGTGCCGATCGACTGACGGCTTGCGGCACCCGCGCCGGTGGCGATCATCAACGGCACCACGCCGAGGATGAAGGCAAACGCGGTCATCAGGATCGGCCGCAGTCTCAGCCGGGCGGCCTCCATCGATGCCTCGACGATGGTGAGGCCTTCCTCGCGCCGCCGTCTTGCGAACTCGACGATCAGAATGGCGTTCTTGGCCGCCAGGCCGATCAGCATGACGAAGCCGATCTGCGAATAGACGTCGATCTGCATGCCACGCACCCAAAGTGCGGCGAACGCGCCGAACAGGGCGAGAGGCACGGCCAGCAGCACCATGAACGGCATCGCCCAGCTCTCGTACTGCGCCGCCAGGATCAGGAAGACGAAGACGATGGCGAGGGCAAAGACAACCGACGCGATCGATCCAGCCTTGAGCTCCTGGAAGGTGATGCCGGTCCATTCGAAACCGAAATCCCTGGGCAGCGCGGTCGCCGCGGCCCGCTCCATGGCGGCGACCGCCTGGCCCGACGAATAACCGGGCGCGGCGCCGCCATTGATGGTGGCCGAGGCATTGTTGTTGTAGTGCGGCACGGTTTCCGGGCCGACGAACGGCACGAGCTTGCCCAGCGTACTGAGTGGCACCATGCCGCCGGAGGCATTGCGCACATAGAGCCGTGAAATATCGGCGGCACCCGCACGAGAATCCTTGTCGGCCTGGATGGTCACCCGGAAGGTGCGGCCGAACAGGTTGAAGTCGTTCACGTAAAGCGAGCCGAGATAAATCTGCAGCGTGTTGAAGACGTCGGGCAGGTTGAGGCCGAGCAGTTTCGCCTTGGCGCGGTCGAGATTGTAGTTGAACTGCGGCGTCGAGGTCGAGAACGGCGAGAACAGCTGCTGCGGATTGATTTCCGGCTGCTTGCGCGCCTCGGCGATCACCGCTTGCGTGGCATCGTTGAGGGCCGTGCTGCCGCGGCCGGTGAGGTCCTCGACGACGAATTCGAACCCGCCTGTCGTACCG
>NZ_RZSJ01000027.1:0-22169 GCF_003998025.1 Mesorhizobium sp. M8A.F.Ca.ET.021.01.1.1 | reverse complement strand
TGTTGTCCAGGGGGAAATCGCAGGCGAGCGTTTCCAGCCGGGCCTTCAGGACGCTGGCCATGGTGCCGTCGCCGGAGGTGATCAGCGAATCATATTGCGCCGGCGGGATGCCGAGACCGAACAGCGAGGCTTTTCGCGAGGTCGCCCATTTCAAAAGCTTCTTGTCGAAGACCGGCGCCAGTTCTTCGTTAAAGAAGCGGCGCTGTTCGCCGATGTTGCTGGCCTGCATGATGCCCGCTGGGTCGACGCCAAAGAATTTCGCCGTGCGGTGGCCCATGGCGATGAACAGGCCGAGCAGGCCGGTCTGGTAGAAATTACGATCGAAAACGCCGATGCGCCTGTTGCCGCGCCAGTTGCGGCGCTCCCAGTAATGGCGGCTGACCGGATCGAGATGCGGGGCGATGAAGCGGTCGTAGGCTTCGGAATTGTGGCTCGTGTCCGCCGCACCGAAGAAACGGAACAGGTCGCCTTGCGAAGGCAGATGGCGAACCGCCTCCAGCTTCATGCGGTTCAGCGCGATGTGGGCCGCGTTGAGGTCGACGGCGTCGATCTGTGCCGGGGAGCGGGTCAGATAGGCCAGGATGTTGCAGCCGCCCGAGGCGATGGTGACGACGCGGTGGCCCTGGCCGAGCTGCATCGCGTCCATGTCGACGTCGGGGTCTTCCCAGATCTGCGGATAGACGAGGCCGGAAAACAGGAAGGCGAACAGCCGCTCGGAGATGCCGGCTTTCGAAAGCGCGCGGTTCTGGTAGACGGCCTTTCCAACTTCCTTGCCGCGGCGAAAAACCAGATCCGAGGAGACGTCCGTCATGGCAAAGTGATTCCCCATTTGCTTTGCCGCAAGCGGGTAACGCAGGGTCATGACAGGCCGGTGACAGCCTGTTGACGCCTTTCTTACAACTTACCGAACCCGCCGGGCGTCGGCGCGGTCACAATGACGGCTTCGCCAGCGTCGAGCACGGTCTGGTCGCAAGCCTTCAGCGTCTCAACAGTGCCGTCGTTGCGGCGCACCTTGGTCGAGCCGGTCTCGCCGTCACCGCCGCCGTCCAGTCCTTGCGGCGGGCGGTTGCGGTGCGAGGACAGGATCGCGCATTCCATCTTTTCGAGGAAGCGGATGGTGCGTTTGGTGCCGTCGCCGGCGTTCCATTTGCCCTTGCCGCCAGAACCCTCGCGGATGTGAAAATCCTCCAGCACCACGGGGAAGCGAAGCTCCAGCACCTCCGGGTCGGTGAGGCGCGAATTGGTCATGTGGGTGTGCACACCCGACGTGCCGGCAAAGCCGCGCCCGGAGTTCATGTGGCCGGCGGGCGAACCGGAACAGATCGTCTCGTAATACTGGTACTGCTTGTTGCCGAAGGTCAGGTTGTTCATCGTGCCCTGCGCATTGGCCATCGCGCCCATGGCGCCGAACAGAGCGTTGGTCACGTGCTGCGAAGTCTCGACATTGCCGGCGACGACGGCGGCAGGGTAGGTGGGCTTGAGCATGCAGCCGTCGGGAATGACGATGTTGATCGGCCTCAGGCACCCGGCATTCATCGGGATCATGTCCTCGACCATGACACGGAAGGCGTAGAGCACGGCGGCGCGGGCGACCGGCTCGGGCGCGTTGAAATTGTTCTTCTCGACCTTCGACGTGCCGGTGAAGTCGACGGTCGCTTCGCGCTTTTTCCGGTCGACCGTGATGTTCACCTTGATCACCTGGCCGGTATCGGTCGGATATTCGTAATCCGACGTGTCCGGCAGCCGTTCCAGCACGCGGCGCACGCTTTCGGCGGCGTTGTCCTGGACATGGCCCATATAGGCCTCGACGACGTCGAGACCGAAATGCGCGACCATCTTGCGCAGCTCCGCCACGCCCTTCTCGTTGGCTGCGATCTGCGCCTTCAGGTCGGCAATGTTCTGGTGCGGATTGCGGGCCGGATAGCGATGCTCGGTGAGCAGCGTATGCAGCTCCGTCTCGCGGAATTTTCCGCGGTCGACGATGCGGAAATTGTCGAACAGCACGCCTTCCTCGTCGACCGTGGTGGCGAGCGGCGTCATCGAGCCGGGGGCGGTGCCGCCAATGTCGGCATGATGGCCGCGCGAGGCCGTCCAGAAGAGGATATTCTTCTGGGCGTCATCGAAGACCGGCGTTACCACGGTGATGTCGGGCAGATGCGTGCCGCCATTATAGGGGGCGTTCAAGGCAAAGACGTCGCCGGCATGGATGTCGCCGGAGTTTAGCCGGATGATGGTCTCGACCGAACGGTCCATCGAGCCGAGATGCACCGGCATGTGCGGCGCATTGGCGACCAGCGCCCCGGTGTGGTCGAAGACGGCGCAGGAGAAATCCAGCCTTTCCTTGATGTTGACGGAATAGGCGGTGTTCTGCAGCCTCACGCCCATCTGCTCGGCGATCGACATGAACAGATTGTTGAAGACTTCGAGCATCACCGGATCGGCTTGCGTGCCAAGGGCGGCGGCGCGCGCTTTCCTTTCCGTGCGGCGTATGACGACGTGATTGAGGTTGGTGATTTCGGCTTGCCAACCCGGCTCGACGACGATCGTCTGGTTCGACTCGATGATCAAGGCGGGGCCCGCAACCAGACTGGACGGCCTGAGGTTCTCACGACGGTAGACGCCAGCTTCATGCCACCGGCCTTCCGTGTAGATACGCCGGGTCTCCGAAGCGGACTTGACCCGTCCCGGCCCGGCCGGCGCATATGCTTCGGCGGTCGTCTGGCCGGTTTCGGTGCCTTCGACGCCGACGGTCTCGACGATCATCGGCTTGTCGTCATAGACGAAGCCGAATTGCGCCTTGTGGGCGATTTCGAAATCGCGCCTGGCTTGGAAGATCGAGTCTGCCTCGAAATTCACCGGCAGTGCCGTATCTGTGCCGTCATAGCGGATGTGCAGCACCGGCCTGGTGGCGACCGAGCCCTCGGCGATGCCTTGCGCCGCCAACTCCGCGACCACGGCCTTTTTCAAGGTGGCGATGAGGTTGCCGATCTCCGCTCTGGATTCCTCGGCGAGCGGCTTGAGCAGCGCCTGCTGGCGTGAGGCAAAGACCGACGCCAGGCCGATGCCATAGGCCGAAAGCAGGCCGGAGAAAGGATGGATCAGCACCGCCTCCATGCCGAGTGCATCCGCGACCAGGCAGGCGTGCTGGCCACCGGCGCCGCCAAAGCAGTTCAGCAGATATTCGGTGACGTCGTAGCCACGTTGCACGGAAATCTTCTTGATCGCATTGGCCATGTTCTCGACAGCGATCGTGACGAAGCCTTCGGCGACCGCTTCCGGTGAGCGGCCATCGCCGATCCCGGCGGCAAGTGACGCGAATTTCGCGCGCACGGTTTGCGCGTCGAGCGGCGCGTCCTGGCCGGGGCCGAAGATCGAGGGGAAGAAATCGGGCTGCAGCTTGCCGAGCATGACGTTGGCATCGGTGACCGCCAGCGGGCCGCCGCGCCGGTAGGCGGCCGGGCCGGGATTGGCGCCCGCAGAGTCCGGTCCGACGCGGAAACGGCCGGCCTCGTAATGCAGGATCGAGCCGCCGCCGGCGGCGACGGTGTGGATGCGCATCATCGGCGCGCGGACGCGCACACCGGCGACCTCGGTGTCGAAGGCTCGCTCATATTCGCCATCATAGTGGGCGACATCGGTGGAGGTGCCGCCCATGTCGAAGCCGATGACCTTGTCGAAGCCGGCGAGCTTGGCCGTCTCGACCATGCCGACGACGCCGCCGGCCGGACCCGACAGCAGCGCGTCCTTGCCCTGGAACATGTCGGCGGCGGTGAGGCCGCCGGAAGACATCATGAACATCAGGCGAGGCGGGGATTGGCTGATCTCCCCCCTTGTGGGGGAGATGCCCGGCAGGACAGAGGGGGGCGCGACAGAACGAGACGTTGGCGGGGCAGCGCCCCCCTCTGTCGGCTTCGCCGACATCTCCCCCACGAGGGGGGAGATTGGCGCCGCGCCCAGTTCTCCCGCCACCCTTTGCACATAGCGCGACAGGATGGGCGACAGATAAGCATCCACCACCGCGGTGTCGCCGCGGCCGACCAGCTTGATCAGCGGCGAGACCTCGTGGCTGACCGAGACCTGGCCGAAACCAAGCTTGCGGCAGACCCTGGCCACCGCCTTCTCGTGATCGGGATATTTCCAGGCATGCATGAAGACGATGGCAACGGCATCGATGCCATCGGCTTTCGCTTGTTCTATGGCCGGCCGGCAAGCCGCGATATCGAGCAGCCGTTCGACGCGGCCGTCGGCGAGCACGCGCTCGTTGACCTCGATGACGCGCTCGTAGAGTTGCTCGGGAAGAATGATTTCCTTGGCGAAAATGTCGGGTCGCGCCTGGTAGGCGATCCTGAGCGTATCGCGAAACCCCTTGGTGATGAGCAATAACACACGGTCGCCCTTGCGCTCCAGAAGGGCGTTGGTGGCCACCGTGGTTCCCATCTTGATGTCGCCGATCAGGCTGGACGGGATCGCGGCGGCCGGTCCAAGGCCGAGCAGATCGCGGATGCCCTGAATGGCGGCATCGGCATAGGCTTCGGGATTCTCCGACAGCAGCTTGCGCGGATGCAGCCCGCCTTGCGGGTCACGGCCGATAATATCGGTAAAGGTGCCGCCGCGATCGATCCAGAAATCCCATTTGGCGGTCATGCGGTTGTCTCCGGTATTCCGTTGTCCGGTGTCGTTGTTAAAGCGCCGAAGCGCCGGCAGCAATGTCGCCTGCATGCCATTGATGTTACAGGTGGAAACGCAACGTTACGAAACCCTTGGCCCGGTCATGCATTTTCCCTTCGACCGTTCACTGCAACGTGAGCGTGTGTTGAAGGAGAGATGTCATGAAAAAGCTCATTCTTGCGTCGGTTTCGGCGCTTGTCCTGCTTGGCGTCGCGGCATGCAGCGACAGCGGTACCGACAAGACCACGACCCAGAGCACCAATCCGCCGGCCGCCGAGCAGCCGATGAAGCCTGCGGCCCCGGCTGACAATTCGACCAAGCCTGCCGAGCCGGCTCCGGCAACGCCTGCTCCTGCGCCCGCGCAGTAGTTTGTAAGCAGTAAGTGTCTTGGGAGGAAGGCCGGCTTGATGTCGGCCTTTTTCTCGTAGGGGTGACTGTTGGAACCAGCAAAGCGCCCTTCGTTCACAGGCCCGACAAGTTGGCCGTTATTGGCTTGATAGCGGGGACCGGTTGGCTCTATGAAGCTGGCCATGTCGATTTGGGACCGCCTCGGCGACTTCATCACCCGGGTTTCGTCTTCAACCACGTCTGGCGTCGCCGACGTGGTCGAGGCTGTGCGCACGGTTTTCTCCGGCGACGCCGACCTGCGCCGCCGCGTCGCCTTCTCAGTGGCGATGATCGCGCTTTCGGCCAAGATGGCCAAGGCCGACGGCATCGTCACCCAGGATGAGGTGCGCGCCTTCCAGGAAATCTTCGAAGTGCCGGCGAAAGAGACGCGCAATGTTGCGCGGCTGTTCGATCTCGCCCAGCGGGATGTGGCCGGTTTCGAAACCTATGCCGAGCGCATGGCGCAGATGTGCGGCTCCGGGCACTCCAATTGCGTGATGCTGGAAGACATACTCGACGGCCTGTTCCACATCGCCAAGGCCGACGGGCTGGTGCATGAGCGCGAAGGCATTTTCCTGCATCGTATCGCCGAGATCTTCCGCATCGACGAGGCGCACTACGAATCGATCATGGCGCGGCATGTCAATCTTGGCGCCGGCGACCCCTATGTCGTGCTCGGTATCGAGCGCGGCAAGCCGTTCGAGGAGGTCAGGAAGCGTTACCGCAAGCTGGTGTCCGACAACCACCCGGACCGGCTGATCGCGCGCGGACTGCCGCAGGAATTCATCAAGATCGCGACGACCAGGGTCGCGGCGATCAACGCCGCCTACGAGATGATCGAGCGGGGCCTGCGGCACGCATGAGCGGCTTCCTGCCCGACGAGCCGAGTGCCGAGGTCAGGGTATCGCCGAATTTCGGGCCAAGGCGCGACAGGCAGAAGCCCGACATGATCGTGCTGCACTATACGGGCATGGCGACCGGTATCGGGGCCGAAGCCTGGCTGTGCGATCCGGCGAGTGAAGTCTCGTCGCACTATCTCGTCCATGAGAATGGCCACATCGTGCAGATGGTCCGGGAAAGCGACCGAGCCTGGCATGCCGGCCAGAGTTCCTGGTTCGGACACACCGACATCAATTCCTGCTCGGTCGGCATCGAAATCGTCAATCCGGGCCATTCGCTGGGCTATCCCGGCTTTCCGCGACGCCAGATCAATGCGGTGATCAGGCTGTGCAAGGGGATTGCAGCACGGCATGCGATCGCCGCCGAGCGGGTGCTGGCGCATTCCGACGTGGCGCCTGGTCGCAAGATTGATCCTGGCGAGAAGTTTCCATGGGCCGTGCTGTTTAAGGCCGGTGTCGGTCATCTCGTGCCAGCCGCGCCCGTCAGGCGCGGAGCCGCGCTGAAGCCAGGCGACTACGGTGCCGATGTCGAGGCGCTGCAGTCGATGCTGTCGCTCTATGGCTATGGTGTCGAGATAACGGGCGTTTTCGACGATTGGACACGGATCGTCGTCGAGGCCTTCCAACGGCATTTCCGACCGCGCCGGGTCGACGGAGTTGCCGACGGCTCGACGATGCGCACGCTCCAGAGGCTGCTTGCCTCCGTCACGAGTTGACCTCACGTCAAGAGCCGGTCCAAGTAATCCTCCTCAACCGTAAAGTTACAACCTGTCACTTAAAGTGACTTGCCCCGCCTTCATTGGCGCCAAATCGGGCTTCAAAGGGCCTTTCGTACAGTTTGTCGGACGTCCAGCCCCCGGGTGATCCGATATTGATCAAGCGATGCCGCGCGAAAGTCTTCGCGTGGTCCCAACAGAACAGGATCACATGCAGAAATTGACCGTTTTAACGGCAGCTCTTGCTGCCGGGGTAATGAGTTTTGCCTTCAGCGCGGCCGGCGCCGCACCGTTAAGCCAGCGGGCCGACCAGGGTCTGGTCGCGACATCCGCCAAAGGCAAGGCCATTTCGGCCAAAAGCACCAAGAGTGCGAAGGCGACGACGAAGCAGGCTTCCGCGAAAGTGGAAAAGGCAAGCTGGACCAAGGCAAGGAAAACCCCCGCCAAAAGGCAGACGAAACGCGGCCGCAAGACCGTTGACATGACGACGACGGCATCGATCGGTCTCAGCAACGTCGCCGCGGCGACCGCGGCAGTGGCGAGCAGCGGCCAATATTCCGCGATTGTCGCCCGCTACGCGGCGAGCTACGGGGTTCCGGTGTCGCTGGCCCACGCCGTGATCAAGATCGAGAGCAACTATCGGCCGAACATGGTCGGCGGCGCCGGTGAGATCGGCCTGATGCAGATCAAGCCGGCAACCGCGCGGATGATGGGTTACAATGGGTCGGCCAAGGGCCTGTTCGATCCAGACACCAACATCAAATACGGCATGAAGTACCTCGCCATGGCGCGCGACCTGGGTGGCGGCACGACCTGCGGCACGATCCTCAAATACAATGCCGGCCATGGCGCCACTCGCATGAACCCGGTTTCCGCGGCTTACTGTAGCAAGGTCAAGGTTCAGCTGGCGGCTGTCGGCGCGCCGGCTTGACGAGAACCGGTCACAATCGGCTTTTTCGGTTGCGTTTTGTGGTGTGAACCCCTTTATACGCCCTGCCAGCTGGCCGGGCGGCCGCACCCGCAAACGCCGAAAGGCCGCGGGTGAGGAAAGTCCGGGCTCCATGGAGACACGGTGCCGGTTAATGGCCGGCGGGGGCGACCCCAGGGAAAGCGCCACAGAAAACAAACCGCCACGACTTTGTCGGGGTAAGGGTGAAAGGGTGGGGTAAGAGCCCACCGCGCGACTGGCAACAGGAGCGGCACGGTAAACCCCACCGGGAGCAAGACCGAATAGGGGCGGTGCGAGGGGAAACCCTCGAGGGCTGTTTCCGGCTCACCGTCCGGGTAGGTTGCGTGAGGCGCATGGCAACATGCGCCCAAGATGAATGGCCGCCACGTTCTCGCTTCGCAAGGGGCGAGGGCCATACAAAACCCGGCTTACAGGCCGGCTGGCAATTTTTCTCCATCATATATGGATTAAGTCTTTCGATATCAGAAGGTTGCGCCCTTGGCCGCACCTTCTGATTCAAGGGCGCGGAGCTACTTTGCGTCGCCACACCCAGAGATCTCCGCCGACTTCCTTGAAACTGGTGCGATTAAATCGTACCATCGCGGCTCATCATCGGGAGCCTATCATGGGTCAGGTGGACAAACGCAGCATCACGCTTTCGCCGGAACTGGCGCGGGCGGTCGACGATGTGGTCGCGGCTGGAGAATACGCCTCGGCGAGCGAGGTGATCCGCGATGCGTTGCGGCAATGGAAGGACCGCCGCGACCTGATGGGCTACACGGTCGAAGAACTGCGCAAGCTGGTGCAGGAGGGGATCGACAGCGGGCCTGCGCAAGACGGCCAGCCAATCATGGAACGACTGCGCGCGAAATACCTGAGGAGGGCCGAGGTCCAAGGCTTCCAGGAGTGAAATACCGACTGCTTCCTCAAGCCACCGTCGATCTCGAAAGCATCGGCGACTACATCGCCAGCCACGACCCGCGCGCTGCTGTTCGCTTCGTGGATGCGCTGGAAAGACGTTGGGATTTGCTGACGTTGCATCCCGTCTCAGGTGCGCCACGCGACGACATAGCACCGGTATTCGTCACCTGGTCGTCGGCGACTACCTCACCTTGTACCGGGTCGGCGGTGATGCGATCGAAATTCTTCGCGTGCTGCATGGTCGCCGCAACATCGAAGCCGATGACCTCGGCTCGTAGTGGATTTGTCAGCCGCTGACCCTGTCCAGCGAGGCCTCGATCGCCTTCCAGAGTTCTTCCACCGGCTCGCAGCCGACCGACAGGCGTACGAAGCCAGCCGGCACCGCGTCGCCTCGCTTCAAACGCCGCTCGGCCGAGGTGTGGACGCCGCCGAAGGAGGTCGCGGCCTGCATCAATTCGCAGCCGTTGATGAAATCCTCGGCTTTCTGCTCGGAAGCGAGTTCGAAGGAGATGAGGAAGCCGAAGCGCTCCATCTGGGCGCGGGCAAGATTGTGCGAGGGATCGCCTTCCAGGCCGGGATAACGCAGGCCCCTGATCGCCCTATGGCCCTGCAGGCGCCGCGCGATCACTTCCGCCGACGAACACATGCGGTCGAAACGCACGTCCAATGTTTCCAGGCCGCGATGCACCAGCCAGGCTTCGAACGGGCCGGGGATGCTGCCCGAGACCTCGCGCCAGCCGGTCACGGCGGCGATGATGTCCGCATTGCGGCTGGCGACATGACCGAACAGCACGTCGGAATGGCCATTGGGCGCCTTGGTGTCGGCGGCGACAACGATATCGGCACCATGATCGAGAGGGCGCTGGCCGAAGGGCGTCATCGTCGTGTTGTCGACCACCAGCAGCGCGCCCGCCTTGTGAACGGCTTCGGCGACAGCGGCGATATCGCAGATGTCCAGTCCCGGATTTGCGGGCGTTTCGACGAAGGCCAGGCGGTAACCCGCGAAGCCGCCGTCGAGGAAGGTCGATGTCGGCCTGACATCGTAGGTGACGCCGAGCGGCTCCAGGAAGCGATCGGCCAGCGCCCTGGTGGTGTGATAGCCGTCCGAAGGCAGCAGGATATGGTCGCCGGCCTTGAGCACGGCAAAGAATGCCGCCGAGATCGCCGCCATCCCCGAGGGAAAGCCGACGCAAGGCGCGTCTTCCAGATGGGACAACATGTGTTCGACGGCATCCCAGGTCGGGTTGCTGAAGCGGCCGTACTGGTTGAAGCCGGTGGCGTCGCCCGGTGCATGGAAGATGGCGGCCATGGTCAGGGGCAGGGGAATGGAATCGCCCATGGCGAACCCGCTGCGACGCAAATGGGGAAGGGCCGCAGCGCGCGACTTCGCAGTTTCAGGCATCGATTTCAAATCCCTTGGTGGTCGGTGAGATGGACGAGACGCTATGCCCGGCCGCGGTTTGCGGCAAGGCGCCTCCAGTTGGGCCAGGCAGGCTCTAAACGCTTCGTTAGGCTTAATGGATCATAAAGACGAGGTGCGCTGTCAAAGCCTTTCTCGTCGGCGTGGCGCGCGTGTCTGAGAAGCCTATTCCCGTTGACGCCCATAGTGCCCCATGATATCCCATTTCGACATCAA
Organism: Mesorhizobium sp. M8A.F.Ca.ET.021.01.1.1; assembly: GCF_003998025.1. Lineage (NCBI taxonomy): Bacteria > Pseudomonadati > Pseudomonadota > Alphaproteobacteria > Hyphomicrobiales > Phyllobacteriaceae > Mesorhizobium > Mesorhizobium sp. M8A.F.Ca.ET.021.01.1.1. Next base: position 11,993 of record NZ_RZSJ01000027.1, on the reverse strand, counting down.
AGCCTTCGTTCCGCGTCAGGGTAAAGCGTTCGCCAATCGGGCAGCCGCGGCGGCTGTGCGTTTGCCGGTTTTCGCCCCTGTGGACGAGGTGGGTGCGGGGCAGGCAACGCGCGGCGGTGGCGCGTGCGACACGATGAAGAGGGGTGCGGCGGCGCAAGCGGCTGTAACGTGTGATGGACCGGTTTCTGTCGAACACGGTGAGCAGGATCGATGCGAAGGGGCGGGTGTCCGTTCCCGCGCATTTTCGTGCCGTGGTGCAGAAGCGCGGCTATTCGGAACTCTACGCGCTGCGTTGCCTGGACCTGACGGCGATGGATGTCGGCGGGCTCGACCTGCTCGACCGCTACGAGCAGCGCATCGCTCGGGAAGACCCCTTCCTGCAGACGGCGGACGACATGTCGTTCTTCTGCCATGGCGACGGAGCGTTCCTGAAACTCGACCAGGACGGCCGCATAACCATGACCGATTTCATTCGCGAACATACCGGCATCTCGGCGGAAGTGGCCTTTGTCGGGCGCGGCAATTTCTTTCAGATCTGGGAGCCGGGACGGCTCGCGACCTACGGGGCGCAGGCGCGGGCCAGGCTTTTGCAGCTTCGGCAGGGGACGAAGGCTCACGAGGCCAAGGCTGGGGAGCGACCGGAATGATGGTGGGCCACGGCGATGATAACAACGCCGTTGGCGGATCGGTCCGCCACATTCCGGTCCTTCTTGGCGAAGTGCTCGAAGCGCTGGCGCCCGCGGAGGGCGACATCGTCATCGACGGTACGTTCGGCGCCGGCGGCTATACGAAGGCCATCCTGGCGGCCGGCGCGTCCGTGGTTGCCATCGACCGCGATCCGGATGCCATCGCGGCCGGCCGCGACCTCGAGGCGCAGTCCGGCGGTCGGCTGAGGCTGGTGCAGGCGCCGTTCTCGACGCTCGACGAACACATCGACAGCGCCGATGGCGTCGTGTTCGACATCGGCGTCTCCTCGATGCAGATCGACCAGGCCGAGCGCGGCTTTTCCTTCCGCTTCGACGGCCCGCTCGACATGCGCATGGCGCAGGCGGGCCTGAGCGCCGCCGATGTCGTCAACAGTTTCAAGCCGGGCGACCTTGCCCGCATCTTCGGCTTCCTCGGAGAGGAGCGTCACGCCGGCCGTATCGCCCGCATGATCGAGGCGCGCCGGGAAAAACGGCCGTTCGAGCGCACGCTGGAACTCGCCGACGCCATCGAGACGCATATCGGCCGCGCGCCGAAGGACAAGATCCATCCGGCGACCCGCGTTTTTCAAGCGCTGCGCATCTTCGTCAATGACGAGCTCGGTGAATTGGCCAAGGCGCTGTTCGCGGCCGAACGCGCGCTGAAGCCAGGCGGCCGACTTGTCGTGGTGACGTTCCATTCGCTTGAAGACCGCATCGTCAAGCGCTTCATCGCCGATCGCGCCGACGCCATGACCGGCTCGCGCCACATGCCGGAGGCGCAGGCGCGCACCGCGACTTTCCGCAAGGCTGGTGGCGGCGTGACGGCAGGCGACGCCGAGGTTGCGGCCAACCCACGCGCCCGCTCGGCCAGGCTGCGCGCGGCGGTCCGCACCGAGGCGCCGGCGCGCGGCGACGATTTTTCGATTTTCGGCCTTCCAAAGCTTCCCGGCATCGATCGGCCGGGGGAGAGGTAAGCACGTGTTTCGTACCAGCGACATTGTCCTGATCGCCGTCATGGTTTCGGCAGCGGCCCTGACCTACAAGGCCAAGCGCGAGGCCGAGGACCAGTTGGCGGCCGTGCAGAAGATCCATGCCGAGATACGCTTTGAGGAGGACACGATCGACCTGCTCAAGGCCGACTGGAGCCTGCTCACCCAGCCGTCGCGGCTGCAGAAGCTGGCCGAACTCTATAAGGCGCAGCTCGCATTGGAGCCGGTCAGTGGCCGGCAGATCGTGGGCCTGGGCGACCTGCCGGCCAAGGCGCTCGACATCCAGGACATCCTGAACGGGCGCCAGGGCGCCGTGGCCGACAATTCCGACAAGGCGCCCTCGGGCGACAAGGATCCCGTCGTCACCGGAGACATCGCCCAATGATCGGCAAACTGCTGAAGCGCTTCGCCACGGTAGGCCGCGCCAGGACAAGCGAGGACGGGTCGATCGTGGTCGAAGGCGCCCGCAAGGCGACCGGCGGCAAGGGCAAGGCCCGCATCGTGATGACGATGGCGGTGTTCTTCGGCATCTTCTCGACCATATCGGGGCGGCTGGTCTATCTCGGTTTCCAGACACCCGACCTGTCGGGCGGTCCGCAAAGCCGGGTGACGGCGTCACGTCCCGACATTGTCGATCGCAACGGTGAAGTTCTGGCCACCGACATCAAGACGGCGTCGCTGTTCGCCGAGCCGCGCCGCATCGTCGATGCCGATGAGGCTATCGAGAAGCTGTCGACGGTGCTGCCCGAAATCGACTACGAGCAGACCTATCACAAGCTGAAGAGCGGCGCCGGCTTCGTCTGGCTGCAGCGGCAACTGACGCCCAAGCAGCAGGCCGACATCATGCAGCTCGGCATTCCCGGCTTTGGCTTCCGCACCGAAAAGCGCCGTTTTTATCCGAGCGGCGAGACCTCCTCCTACATCGTCGGCCTGACCAACATCGACAACCAGGGCATCTCCGGCATGGAGAAATATATCGATGAGCAGGGCCTGAGCGACCTGCAGGCGTCGGGCCTGGCGGTGGCGAAGGATCTCAGGCCGGTGAAGCTTTCGATCGATCTGCGCGTCCAGCATGTGGTGCGCGACGAGATCGCCGCCGGCCTGGAGCGCTATCGCGCCATGGGCGCTGGCGCCGTCGTGCTCAACGTCAAGACCGGCGAAGTGGTGGCCATGGCCTCGGTGCCGGATTTCGATCCGAACAATCCCTACAACGCGCAGGACAAGGACCGGCTTAACCGGATGTCGGCGGGGCTCTATGAGATGGGCTCGACCTTCAAGAGCTTCACCTCGGCCATGGCGCTCGATTCCGGCAAGGCGACGATGTCGAGCCGCTTCGACGCTTCGCATCCAATCCGGGTCGGCCACCAGGCCATTCACGATTTCCACGGCAAGAACCGTGTGCTGTCGCTGCCGGAGGTCTTCCTCTATTCGTCCAACATCGGGTCGGCCAGGGAGGCCGAGCTGGTCGGCATCGAGGCGCACCGCGAATTCCTGCATCGCCTCGGCATTCTGGAGAAGATGCAGACCGAACTGCCCGAAGTCGCCCGCCCGACCGAGCCGAAGGTGTGGAAGCAGGTCAATTCGTTCACCATCGCCTTCGGCCATGGCGTGTCGACGACGCCGCTGCAAGCGGCTGTCGGCTGCGCGGCGCTGGTCAATGGCGGCTTTCTGATGCAGCCTACATTTCTGGTCCGCAGCCAGGAGGATGCGATGGCGGCGGCCAAGAAAGTGGTTACCGAAAAGACCGTCGAGGGCATGCGCTACCTCTATTCGCTCAACGCCGAGAAGGGTTCGGCCAGAAATGCCCGGGTTCCCGGCTACCGCGTCGGCGGCAAGACCGGAACGGCCGAGAAGGTCATCAACGGCCGTTACTCGAAGGAATTGAATTTCAACACCTTTGTCGCCGCCTTCCCGATGGACGATCCGCAATATTTGGTGTTCACGATCGCCGACGCCCCGCATCCGGAAAAGCCTGGGATGACCGACGTCGCGGCCAACAATGCGGGGGTCATGGCCGGCAATATCATCAGGCGTGCAGCGGCCATGCTTGGCGTGAAGCCAGATTTCAGCCATGAAAATGGTGCAACGCTGGTTTCCTATCAGTGATTCTTGGGGCGCGCCGGCAACTGCGCGCTATTTTGTTGCGGTGAACGGGACTCGATGAAGCTCAAAGATCTAGCCGGTATCCTGCCAGTCGAAGGAACAGCTTCCGTCGATCTGGAGGTTACAGGCATCTCGTCCGATTCCCGCCAGGTGAAACCCGGCGTCGTCTTTTTCGCGCTTGCCGGAACCAAGGCCGATGGCGCGAGCTACGCCGCCGACGCGGCCCGACGTGGCGCTGCAGCGATCGTCACGGGCAAAGGCAGTGGCCTGGCCGATTTGCCGGTTCCGGTGCTGGCGGTCGATGATCCGCGCCTGGCACTGGCGTTGAGTGCCGCCCGCTATTTCGGCAGGCAGCCGCAAACCATGGTCGCCGTGACCGGTACCAGTGGCAAAACGTCGGTCGCCGCCTTCACCCGGCAGATCTGGGAGCAGGCGGGATACGCTGCCGCCTCGATCGGTACCACCGGCGTGGTCGCGCCTGGCCGCAACGAATATGGTTCACTGACGACACCCGATCCGGTCGCCCTGCATCAGTTGCTGCGGGAATTGGCGGATGCCGGCGTTAGCCACGCCTCGATTGAGGCCTCCAGCCACGGGCTCGACCAGCGCCGCCTCGATGGGGTGAAGCTCTCGGCTGGCGGCTTCACCAATCTCGGCCGCGACCACATGGATTACCATCCGACGGTCGAGGATTATCACCGTGCCAAATTGCGCCTGTTCGACACGCTGCTGCCGAAGGGCGCACCGGCTATCGTCTTCGCCGACGATCCTTGGTCGGAACCCACGATAAAGGCAGCTCGGGCCGCCGGGCTCGACGTGCTGACGGTCGGCCGTCATGGCGATTTCCTCAGGTTGAAGCGGGTCGAGCATGAGCGTCATCGCCAGCGTGCCGAGGTCGAAGCCGACGGTGTGATCCACGAAATCGACCTGCCGCTCGCCGGCGATTTCCAGATCGCCAACGCGCTGGTTGCGGCGGGGCTTGCCATTTCCACCGGAACACCTGTCGCCAAGGCCTTGGGGGCATTGGAGAAATTGAAAGGCGCGCCGGGCAGGCTCGACCTTGTCGGTACCACGGCGAGCGGGGCTCCGGTCTATGTCGATTACGCCCACAAGCCGGATGCGCTGGAGAATGTGCTGGCCTCGGTGCGTCCGTTCACCACCGGTCGCGTGATGGTCGTGTTCGGCTGCGGCGGCGACCGTGACCGGGGCAAACGACCGATCATGGGCGAGATCGCGACCCGGCTCGCCGATGTCGTCATCGTCACCGACGACAATCCGCGCTCCGAAGTGCCCGAAAGCATCCGCGCCGCCATTCTTGCCGCGGCGCCCGGCGCCATCGAAATCGGTGACCGGCGCAAGGCAATCCACGAGGCTGTCCGCATGCTGCATGCCGGCGACACGCTGATCGTGGCCGGCAAGGGCCATGAGGAAGGCCAGACGATCGGCTCGGAAACCCTGCATTTCTCCGACCACGAGGAAGTGCGCGCCGCGCTCAGGGAGCGTGCCGCATGAGTTTGCTGTGGACTTCGGAAGCGCTGGTTGCCGCCACGGACGGGCGGCCGCTCGGCCCCATGCCCGAAGGTATATCGGGCATTTCGATCGACAGCCGCAGCCTGCAGCCGGGCGACGCCTTCTTTGCCATCAAGGGCGAGACGATGGACGGCCATGACTTCGTCACCGCGGCCATCAAGGCCGGCGCCGGCGTGCTGGTGGTGGCAGAAGGCAAGCTGCCGTCGCTTGGCCGGCTGACCGCGCCGATCATCGTCGTCGAGGACGTTCTGGTTGCGCTGGAAAAGCTCGGTGTCGCGTCGCGCGCCCGCTCGCAGGCCAAGATCATCGCGGTCACCGGTTCCGCGGGCAAGACCACCACCAAGGAGGCGCTGCGCCACGTGCTTTCGGCCGTCGGCAAGGTGCATGCCTCGGCGCAGTCGTTCAACAACCATTGGGGCGTGCCGCTGACCTTGGCGCGCATGCCCGATGACTGCGATTATGCCGTGTTCGAGATCGGCATGAACCATCCCGACGAGATCCGGCCGCTGGTGAAGATGGTGCGGCCGCATGTCGCCATCGTCACCATGATCGCGGCCGCGCATCTCGGCTTCTTCCGCAATCTGGACGAGATCGCCAGGGCCAAGGCCGAGATTTTTGAAGGGCTGGAACCCGAGGGCGCCGCGGTTCTCAACCGCGACGATGCGCGTTTCAAGCTGCTGGACAAGATGGCGCAAGCTGCCGGCGTCGAGCATGTCTATGGCTTCGGCGAGAATGCGCGCTCGACGTTCAAGCTGGTCAAGTGCGAGTTGCATGCCGACCATTCCGACATCGCCGCCAGGATCAGCGGCCACGATATGATCGCTCGTATCGGAGCGCCTGGCCGGCACATGGTGCAGAACGTGCTGGCGGTGCTAGGCGCCGCGCATCTGGTCGGCGCCGATCTCGACAAGGTGGCATTGGCGCTGGCCGATCTCTCCGCCGAGCGCGGGCGCGGCAAGCGCCATGTGCTGCGGCATCCCGGTGGCCCGACTTCGGGCCAGCCCGGTAGCCCTATGCACGGTGGCCCGATCACGCTGATCGACGAGAGCTACAACGCCAATCCGGCCTCGATGGCGGCCGCCATGGCGCTACTCAACGCAACGCCGGTGACAGGCGAGGGCAGACGCATCGCGGTGCTCGGCGACATGCTGGAGCTCGGCGACCATTCGGCAAAGCTGCATGCCGCCCTTGCCGATCTCATCGTCGGCACGGGCACGCGGACAGTCTTTCTCGGCGGGCCGGAGATGCGCTCGCTGGCGGAAGCGCTGCCGGACGATATCAGGACGGAATACCGCGCCGGCGTCGAGGAGTTGAAGCCGCTGCTGCTCGCCGCGCTAAGGCCGGGCGACGTGGTGATGATCAAATCGTCGAAGGGCATCGGTTTTGCAAAACTGGTCGATGCGCTGCTGGGCAAATTCCCGGCCGAGACGACAACCAGCAACCAGACCTAGTCGGGGGACGAAAGCGCATGTTCACACTGCTGGTCGATTTCGCGGACAAGGTCTCTGTCTTCAATGTCTTCCGCTACATCACGTTCCGCACCGGCGGGGCGCTGATCACCTCGGCGCTGATCGTCTTCATCTTCGGGCCGACCATCATCAATTCGCTGCGGCTCAGGCAAGGCAAGGGCCAACCGATCCGCGCCGACGGGCCGCAGACGCATTTCAAGAAGGCGGGTACGCCGACCATGGGCGGACTGATGATCCTGTCCGGTATCATCGGCTCGTCGCTTCTATGGGCGAACCTGTCCAGCATCTATGTCTGGGTGGTGCTGTTGGTGACACTCGGCTTCGGCTCGATCGGCTTTTATGACGACTATCTGAAGGTGACCAAGCAGTCGCATCTCGGCTTCTCCGGCAAGGCGCGGCTTGCGTTGGAATTCGTTATCGCCGGCATCGCCGCCTGGGCGATCATGCACAATGGCCAGGCGCCGTTCTCGTCGTCACTGACATTCCCCTTCGCCAAGGAATTCATCATCAACCTCGGCTGGTTCTTCATCCCGTTCTCCTGCTTCGTCATCGTCGGCGCCGGCAATGCGGTGAACCTGACCGACGGCCTCGACGGTCTGGCGATCGTGCCGATCATGATCGCGGCGGCGTCCTTCGGCGTCATCGCCTATCTCTCGGGCAACGCGGTCTTCGCTGAATACCTGCAGATCCATTTCGTGCCGGGCACCGGCGAACTGGCGGTCGTGCTTGGCGCGGTCATTGGCGCCGGCCTTGGCTTTCTCTGGTTCAACGCGCCGCCGGCGGCGATCTTCATGGGTGATACCGGGTCGCTCGCCATGGGTGGCCTGATCGGCACGGTCGCGGTCGCCACCAAGCACGAGATCGTGCTCGTCATCGTCGGCGGCTTGTTCGTGGTCGAGATCCTCTCGGTCATCATCCAGGTCGGCTACTTCAAGATGACCGGCAAGCGCGTGTTCCTGATGGCGCCGATCCATCATCATTTCGAAAAGCTCGGCTGGACCGAAAGCCAGGTGGTGATCCGCTTCTGGATCATCGCCGTCATCCTGGCGCTGGTCGGCCTCTCCACCCTCAAGCTCAGATAGGCTGCCATTTGATCCCCGCCGCATCCTTCGCAGGCAAGCGTGTTTCGCTCTTCGGGCTCGGCGGCTCGGGGATCGCCACGGCGCGCGCTCTGATCGAGGGCGGTGCGCAAGTGCTGGCCTGGGACGACAATCCCGACAGCGTCGCCAAGGCCGCCGCCACCGGCATCGCAACCGGCGACCTGCGTGGCGCCGACTGGGCCGGCTTTTCCGCTTTCGTGCTGTCGCCCGGCGTGCCGCTGACCCATCCCAAGCCGCACTGGACGGTGGAGCTCGCGCGTGGCGCAGGCGTCGAGGTGATCGGCGACATCGAGCTTTTCTGCCGGGAGAGGACACTCAGCGCTCCGGATGCTCCCTTCATCGCCATCACCGGCACCAACGGCAAGTCGACGACGACGGCGCTAACGGCGCATATCCTTCAAGCTACCGGGCGCGACACGCAGATGGGCGGCAATATCGGCCGCGCGGTGATGACGCTCGATCCGCCGAAGCCCGACCGGCATTATGTGGTCGAATGCTCGTCCTACCAGATCGACCTTGCGCCCTCGATCAATCCGACGGCCGGCATCCTGCTCAACCTTACGCCCGACCATCTCGACCGCCACGGCACCATGCAGCACTATGCTTCGATCAAGGAGCGGCTGGTGGCGGGCAGCGAGACGGCGATCATCGGCATCGACGATTCCTGGTGCGCGCAGATCGCCGAGCGGCTGGAGCGGGCGGGGCGGCAGGTCATCCGTATTTCCAAGCGGCTGCCGCTGACCGACGGCTATTTCGCCGACGGCACCAACCTGATGGAAGCGGTGCATGGCCGCTACAGCCGTGTCGCCTTCCTCGAAGGCATCGGCTCGCTGCGCGGCCAGCACAATGCGCAGAACGCGCTGGCCGCCGTCGCCGCCTGCCTCAAGGTCGGTCTCGACCTCGGCGAGATCCAGTCGGGGCTCGAAAGCTTCCCGGGCCTCGCCCACCGCATGGAGCAGGTCGGCCGCAAGGACCATGTCCTGTTCGTCAACGATTCCAAGGCGACCAACGCCGATGCGGCTGCTCCCGCACTGTCCAGCTTCAGCCGCATCTACTGGATCGCCGGCGGTCTGCCCAAGGAGGGCGGCATCGAACCGTTGCGCGGCTTCTTCCCGCGCATCGCCAAGGCCTATCTGATCGGCGAGGCCGCCCCCGCCTTTTCGGCGACGCTGGGCGAGGCCGTGCCCTACGAAATCTCGGGCACGCTGGCGGCCGCGGTCGAGCATGCCGCGCATGACGCGGCCAAGGACGACAGCGGCGAGGCGGTGGTGCTGTTGTCGCCGGCCTGCGCCAGTTTCGACCAATTCAAGAATTTCGAGGTCCGCGGCGAAGCCTTCAGGCAAGCTGCGAGCGCTATAGATGGCGTCAAACCCATCGGAGGGGCACGATAATGCAGAGCCGTCTCGACAAAAGTCCGGTCGCAACCTGGTGGTGGACCATCGATCGCTGGTTCCTGGCGGCGTTCCTGTCGCTGATGGGGCTCGGCATCGTGTTGTCCTTCGCGGCAAGTCCCGCGGTCGCCGAACGCATCGGCCTCGACAGTTTCCATTTCGCCACCCGACAGATCATCTTCACCGTGCCCGCGCTCGGCGTGATGTTGGCGGTCTCCTTCCTCGATTCCAGAGAGATCCGGCGCATGTCGCTGATCATGCTGTGCCTCATGCTGGTGCTGATGGTGGCGGTGCTCTATGTCGGCGTCGAGGTGAAGGGCGCACGGCGCTGGGTCTCGCTCGCCGGCCTGTCGATCCAGCCGTCGGAATTCCTCAAGCCGGCCTTCGTCATCATGTGCGCCTGGCTGTTCGCCGAACACAAACGCCAGCCCGACATTCCCGGCAATCTGTTCGCCATGCTGCTGCTGGTGCTGGTCGTGTCGCTGCTGGTGGCGCAGCCGGACCTCGGCCAGACCATGCTGACCACCGGCACCTGGGGCATCATGTTCTTCATGGCCGGGCTGCCGTGGCTGTGGATCATCGTGCTCGGTGCGGCCGGCGTCGGCGGCGTCTTCGCCGCCTATACGGTGTTTCCGCACGTCGCGCTGCGCATCGACAAGTTCCTCACCGGCGAAGGCGACACGTTCCAGGTCGACATGGGGCGTGACGCGCTGATCAATGGCGGCTGGTTCGGCGTCGGGCCGGGCGAGGGCACCGTCAAGCGGGTCATCCCCGACAGCCATGCCGACTTCGTCTTCTCGGTCGCGGGCGAGGAGTTCGGGCTGATCATGTGCTTCTTCATCATGTCGATCTTCGCCTTCATCGTGCTGCGCGGTCTCAACACGGCGCTGAAGGAGCATGACGACTTCACCCGTTATGCGGTCGGCGGCCTGGTCACCGTGTTCGGCCTGCAGGCCGTCATCAACATGTGCGTCAACCTGCAGCTGGTGCCGGCCAAGGGCATGACGCTGCCCTTCATCTCCTATGGCGGCTCCTCGCAGATCGCCATCGCCATCTCGATGGGGATGGTGCTGGCGCTGACGCGCAAGCGGCCGGAAAAGCGCAAGCAGATGGGCTTTGCGCTGCCGCAGCGCGCCATGCCGGCGGAGTGACATGGCCAGAGGCGTTATCCTTCTCGCCGCGGGCGGAACCGGCGGACATCTGTTTCCAGCCGAAGCGCTGGCGCATGAACTCATCGAGCGCGGCTGGGCGGTGCATCTGGCGACCGACACCCGCGCCGAACGGTTTGCCGGCCATTTCCCGGCAGCGGCCATCCATCCCATCCAGTCGGCGACGTTGGGCTCGAAAAACCCCTTCGCCCTGCTTGGCGCCTTCTGGAAAATCTGGAGCGGCGTGCGTCAGGCCTCCGCCGTCATCGGCAGGATCAAGCCGGAGGCCGTCGTGGGCTTTGGCGGCTATCCGACCCTGCCGCCGCTCTATGCGGCGACGCGGCGCAAGGTGCCGACGCTGATCCACGAGCAGAACGCGGTGATGGGGCGCGCCAACCGGGCGCTGGCCGGCCGCGTCGACGCGATCGCCGGCGGCTTCCTGCCGCAAGATGAGAGTGCGGCCGGCGCCAAGACGGTGACGACCGGCAATCCGGTCAGGCCAGCGGTGCTCGAAGCAGCCAGGACACCTTACGTGGCTTCAACCGGGGATGAGCCTTTCCGCCTGCTGGTGTTCGGCGGCAGTCAGGGCGCGCAATTCTTTTCCGATGCCATGCCGGGGGCAGTCGCGCTGCTTTCCGATGCACAGCGCAGACGCCTCGTCATTACCCAACAAGCTCGCGCGGACGACGTGGCGCGGGTGAAGGCGGCCTATGCCGCGCTCGGCGTCGCCGTCGAGGTCTCGCCGTTCTTTACCGACATGGCGGCGCGCATTGCGGCGGCGCATCTGGTGATCTCGCGCTCCGGCGCTTCCACCGTCTCGGAGATCGCCGTCATCGGCCGGCCGGCACTGCTGGTGCCCTATCCCTTTGCGCTCGACCACGACCAGGCGGCCAATGCGGCGGCGCTTGCCGCCGCCGGCGGCGGCGAAGTGCATGTGCAATCATCGCTTTCGTCCGAGCGCATCGCGGCACTGCTCGGCGCCCTGATAGACCAGCCGGAGCGGCTCGCGACGATGGCTGCCGCGGCCAAATCGGTCGGCCGGCCGGACGCGGCACGGTTGCTCGCCGATCTCACAGAGGCTATTGCGTCCCGCAAAACAGTATCGGATTTCAGGAAGGGGACGCACCCATGAAGATGCCGCAGACCATTGGCCTCGTGCATTTCATCGGCATTGGCGGCATCGGCATGAGCGGCATCGCCGAGGTGCTGCACAATCTCGGCTACAAGGTGCAAGGATCCGACCAGGCGGACAGCGCCAATGTGCAACGGCTGCGCGACAAGGGCATCGAATGCTTCGTCGGTCACAAGGCCGAGAATCTCGGTGACGCCGAGGTCATCGTCGTCTCGACGGCGATCAAGAAGTCGAATCCGGAACTGAAGGCGGCGCGGGAGAAATTGCTGCCCATTGTCCGCCGCGCCGAGATGCTGGCCGAACTGATGCGTTTCCGCCAGGCTGTCGCCATCGGCGGCACGCATGGCAAGACGACGACGACCTCGATGGTGGCGACCCTGCTCGAAGCCGGCGGGCTCGACCCGACCGTCATCAATGGCGGCATCATCAATGCCTACGGCACCAA
>NZ_RZSJ01000279.1:0-7608 GCF_003998025.1 Mesorhizobium sp. M8A.F.Ca.ET.021.01.1.1 | reverse complement strand
CTATTCCCCTACTCCCCTACTCCCCTACTCCCCTACTCCCCCGTCCTGCGGCGATGAAGGCAAGGTTCGTCAAAGCATTGACCGGCTCGGACCAAAGTCCACGGCCGGTTCGCACGCAATAGAGATCGATGGGGGTGAGGAGAACCTGCCACGAGGAATGATGCCGCCGCCGAATCGAACCACGCCTTGAAATGCAGTGGCTTCTCCTATTACGGCCTTACCTCACGGTTGCGGCGGTAAAATTTCACCGCAACGTGACTTCCCGTTGACTTGCCGTTCTGCCACATATTTCGGCAAAGCAGAACAAAGCCGGCATCACCGGCGGGAATTGGAATGGTCATGGCCTCGCGACGATCATTGTGGCTGGCAGCCTTCGCGCTGGCCTTCCCGGCTTTTGCCGGCGCTGGCCATGCCGGCGAGACCGAGAGGGCCCAGGCAGACAAGCCCCAGCTGGAGAAGCCGCTCGGCGTGGTTGAGCTTTTCACCAGCCAGGGCTGCAGTTCCTGTCCGCCGGCCGATGCCTTCTTCGCCGAACTTGCTGTCCAGGAAGACCTCGTCGCGCTCTCCTATCACGTCGACTATTGGGACTATCTCGGCTGGCGGGACACGCTGAGCCACAAAGAGAATACCGAGCGCCAGAACGACTATATGCGCGCCTTCGGCAGCCGCTCCGTGTACACGCCGCAAGCGGTCATCAATGGCCGTGTCCACGTCAACGGCGCCAACCGCGGCGAAGTCGACGGCGCGCTTGCCCGCATGGCGCGGGGCGGCGAAGGCATGCGCGTCGCTATCAAGGTCAGCCGGACCAGCGACCGCGTGATCATAGACGCCGGCGATGCCGGGGCGGGCCCCAGCGACGCCCATGTCGTCATCGTCTATTTCGAGCCTCCGCAGACGGTCAAGATCGCCGAGGGTGAGAACTCCGGCCGCAAGATGACCTACTGGAACGCGGTGACCGGGATCCAGACCGCCGGCATGTGGCACGGCAAGGCGCAGCGCTACGAATTGCCGCTGAGCGAGATCACCAAGAAGGGCGGTTGCGCCGTGCTTCTGCAGTCGGTCGGCAAGGATGGCCTGCCAGGTCCCATCCTGGGTGCGGCTTTCATCCACAAGCCCGGATCCGAGACCTCTCTCGATCGAAAACTGTAACGTCACGCGGTTCGGCGCGGTTCCAGACGGAAACCGCTGCACATCGTCAGTGCCCGGTCAGGCGATCGGCAAAGGCCGCAAGGCGTGAGGTCCGGCCCAGGCCGTTTGCTTCACGCCGGTCGGCGATGCGATAAAGCTGGTACATGGTGTGCACACCGAGCCAGCGCAGCGGTTCCGGCTCCCATTTCTTGACCGTACGGTCGACCCAGGGCAGCCGGGTCAACTCGGTGTCGTGGCCGAGCACTAGGTCGCGCAAGGTGCGGCCCGACAGGTTGGAGCTCGACACACCGAGCCCGACATAGCCGCCGGCCCAGCCAATGCCGCTTTCCCTATCGAAACCCGAAGTCGTGCACCAGTCGCGCGGCACGCCGAGCGTGCCGCACCAGGCATGGTCGAGACGCGCGCCCTTGGTCTGCGGCAACAGCCTGGTCAGCACCTCGTGCAGCTGGTCGATGGTCGCCTGCTGGGTCCGGCCCCGCACATCGGTGCGTGAACCGAAGCGGTAGGGCACGCCGCGGCCACCCATGGCGATGCGGCCTTCGCGCGTGCGCTGCGCGTAGCAATAGGTGTGGGCGGCATCGCCCAGCACCTCGTAGCCGTTCCAGCCGATCGCGTCCCAGAGCTTCTGCGGCAGCTTCTCCGTCACCACGATGGCGCTGTTGAGCGGCAGCCAGAGACGCTCATAGCCGGGAATGCCCGCCGTGAAGCCTTCGGTGGCGCGGACGATCTTCTGCGCCCGCACGATGCCCCTGGTGGTGGCGACCTTGCCCTTCTCGATCGCCAGCACTTGCGTCTGCTCGTAGATCGGCACGCCGAGCCGCACGACCGCCGCCGCCAGACCCTGGACCAGCTTGGCCGGCTGCACGCGCGCGACGTTGCGCACGACGAAAGCACCCAGCACCTTGTCGATGGCGATGCGCTGGCGCGCCTCCCGCGCGTCGAGGAAGGCCAGCCGCTCCGGCGGCATCTCCCAGCTCAGCAGCTCCTCGTATTCGGCCCTGGCGCGCTGCAATTGCGCGGCGTTGGTGGCGACGGTGATGTTGTCGACACGGCGGATATCGGCGTCGATGCCCTCGGCTTCCGTCACCGCGATCACCTCGTCGACCGTGCCGAACATGGCGCGCTGCATGTCGATCACGGCGCCACGCGACGAGGTTTTTGCGTATTTCTCGCGCGACCAGCTGAAGCCGCCCGACAGCCAGCCGCCATTGCGGCCCGAAGCGCCGAAGCCGGCGAACTCCTTCTCGACGATGGCGATGCGCAGCGCGGGCTGCGCCTTCTTCAGATAGTAGGCGGTCCACAAGCCGGTGTAGCCGGCGCCGACGATACAGACATCGGCCTCGATGTCGCCGGGCAAGGATGGCCGATAGGCCGGCACGCCGCCGATATCGGCATACCAGAACGACACGTCGCCATTGTGCTTGGCTTGCATTTTTGAAATCCGTTCCGAAATCAGGTGAGCGTCAGGTCGGCCTGTCGTCATCGGCGAGCAGCTTCACGTCGCTGCCGGCGAACAGCACATCGACCTCGTCGCCGATGGCAAAACTGTCTGCTTCCAGCGTCGAGCGCACGATCGCTTTCGACCCGTCGGCCAGATCGACCTCGTATTTGGAGCCCGAACCGAGGTAGATCGCTTCGCCGATGCGCCCCGTGAGCCGGTTGCGGCCGTCACCGGCAACGCCGCGACGGGCGAGCGCCAGCTTTTCCATTGCAGAACTCGCTTTTGTTTTCATTCACCCGGATGCGAGCGGTTTCCGGGCCTGTATTGATCGAGTTCGAACGCGCCGGCGGTCGGCGGGGCGATGATCCACAGCACCTCCGCCGGCGTATCGCCGACATTGACCGTGCGATGCGGCACCGAGGTCGCGTATTCGACGCTGTCGCCTTCGTGCATGACGTGGCGCTCATCGGCGAGTGTCAGTTCAACGGTGCCCTTGAGCACCATGAACATTTCGTGCTCGCCGCTATGGACATAGGTCTCGTCGCCGGTCGAGCCGCCCACCTCGAAATGGCCGGCATAGACCTCGAACTGGTGGATCGGCCGCCGCGACAGGAGCATCTTGCGGCCGTACCTGCCGACCGGGACGACCGGCCGTTCCTCACGCCGCAGCACCTTGTGCAAGGGGCGGGCATTGTCCTCGAACAGATCGTTGATGCCAAGGTCTAGAGCGCCGGCGATCTTGAGCAGCGTGCCGGTGTTGGCGCCGCACAGATTGCGCTCGAGCTGGCTGATGAAGCTCGCCGTCGTGCCGGTCATGTCGGCGAGCTGCCGCAGCGAGACGCGCCGTGCCGTGCGCAACGCCTTGATGCGAGGGCCGACGCCGCCGGCCTCCGGCGCGGCCGCTACACCATCCAACTGTTTTGCCGTGGAGTCCGATGCGCGTGGCATTGCTGTCTCCGTTCCACTTAACACCCTATTAAGTGAGACGGCAGATGGCAAGCAGGGTCGGCGGAATTGAGTCGCGATTTGAGGGCTGGCCGCTTCGAGCCTGCGCCGGCTTCCCACGCTCGCCACGATCCGGGTTAAAAAAAGGTCCAAAAACGAAAAAACCGACGTCAGCTTGCTTCTGACGCCGGTCATTTAGGTTTTGGGATCGTCGCACCTGGTTTTTCCGAGGAAAAGACCGAGGTTGGTTCGATCCGACGCAGACCCGTGGGCGGGGGGCTTGGGGTTTACGAGCCGGTGCCGGACCGAACCGTCTCAGGCAACGCCGGTAAATTCGTCGGACATTGGGGCATGAGCGCGGATAAAAAAAGGCGGAAATGTGGCGAAGCATCACCAATTCCAACATGCGTTTCACAAACGTGACTGGACGCGACGGAAACAGCGCACCGCCGCCTCCGCTTCGCCGGCTCTTGCAATTGCGGTGCGAAGGGGCCAACTTTGGTTGGCAAAGATTCATTTCGAGGGATCGAGGCATGACTGATGACGGCGGCGGGATGGGGGATGGAGACGCATCCGCAATATTGATCCCGCTACACGAGGCGCGACGTGAACGCCTCGACCAGCCGGTCCGCTTCGACCGGCGTGAACTGGATCTGATCCTGAGGCTCTACGGACGCATGGTCGCCGCCAATGAATGGCGCGACTACGCCATCGATCATCTCACCGACCGCGCCGTCTTTTCCGTCTTTCGCCGCGCCAGCGAAGTGCCGCTGTTCCAGATCGTCAAGGATCCGAAACTGGCACGCAAACAGGGCGCCTTCGCCGTCATCGCGGCGGGCGGCCGTATCCTCAAACGCGGCCAGGAGCTTGGCCGCGTGCTTGGCGTCTTCGATCCGAAGCTGAAGGTGGTCGAGGCGTGAAGGGGAACTGAGGAATTGAAGAAATGAGGAATTGGAGAAAAGAGCGCTAAGCGCCTGACATTTCTCCAGTTCTTCAATTCCTCAATTCTTCAATTCCCATTCTTCTCATTTCCCTCCGAGCCTGAACCTCCGCTCCGGCAGCGAATCCGGATCGGGCGCGACCAATGCCCCGCCGTTCAGCGATAGCTGCATGAACACCGTGTCCAACCAGCGCCCATGCTTATAGCCGGAGCCTTCGAGGCGGCCGGAATGGCGAAAGCCGAGCTTCTCGTGCAACCTGACCGAGGCGCTGTCGGCGCGGCCGTCGCCGATCACCGCGACGATCTGGCGAAAGCCCGCCGCCTCGACCGCGGCGACCAGGCTTTGCATCAGCTTGAGACCGACGCCCTGGCCCTTGGCGTCAGGCGCGACATAGACCGAATCCTCGACGATGAAGCGATAGGCCGGGCGCGGCCGGAAGGGGCCGGCATAGGCATAGCCGAGCACGGCGCCGTCCTTCTCCGCCACCAGATAGGGAAAGCCGCCGGCCGCGAGCATGGCGAATCGCGTCCCCATCTCGGCACGGCTGGGCGGCTCCAGTTCATAGTTCGCCGTGCCGTTGGCGACCGCGTCGGCATAGATTTCGGTGATGCTGTCGAGGTCGGCCGGGGTCGCCGGCCTGATCACGATGTTGCTCATTCTTTATGCAAACCTCTTTTGTGCCTTCAACAACAGCAGAGGCCCGCACAAAAGAAAAGGGCGGCCATTGGGCCGCCCTTGCGAAAGTTGATGGTCCAATACCCTTAGCGGCGGTCGCCCATGAACTGGAGCAGGAACATGAACAGGTTGATGAAGTCGAGGTAGAGCGACAGCGCGCCCATGATCGCCTTGCGGCCGGCGACATCGGAAGCGTCACCCTCGAAATACATCTCCTTGATCTTCTGCGTGTCGTAGGCGGTGAGGCCGGCGAACACCAGCACGCCGATCGCCGAGACGGCGAAGGTGAGCGCCGACGACTGCAGGAAGATGTTGATCACCGAGGCGATGATGATGCCGAACACGCCCATGATCAGGAACGAGCCCATCGCCGACAGGTCGCGCTTGGTGGTGTAGCCGAACAGCGACAGCGCCCCGAAAGCGGCGGCGGTGGCGAAGAAGGTCTGCGAGATGCTTGCCGAAGTGTATACCAGGAAGATCGACGACAGCGACAGGCCGACCAGGCCGGCATAGACCCAGAAGGTCGTCTGCGCGGCGGCGACGCTCATCGACCGGATCCTGAACGACAGGAAGAACACGGCGGCCAGCGGGGCCAGCATGACAACCCAGCGCAGCGGCGAACCGAAGATCGCGTAGCCGAACGAGGTCAGCATCTCGCCGCTCGGCAGCGTCGCGACGGCCGAGGCCGGGTCGGTGGTGGTGGCCAGCATGATCGTGCCGATGGCGGCAAGGCCGGTGATGAGCAGACCGAGCCCCATCAGATTGTAGACCTTGATCATATACGCGCGCAGACCCTGGTCGATGTCGGCACGGACGCCGGGCACCGCCGACGTCTGATAATTGCGAATGGGATCAGCCATTGGAAATCCTCTGTTGCTTCTGCCCCGTCCGGTGTCGGGCCTCTTGCGGACCCAGGCGCCGCTGGCGGGGCTCCAGCATGCCTGCGCGGAATATGATGGTTCTTGGCGTCAAGAACAAGTCCGTAACCTGTTGTAACGGTTCGTGACAGGCTAAAATGCCGCTTCGCCGGCCGTTTCGGACGGTATTCTTACCAAGATTTAACCCGGGGCAGGCCGCGCCGGACCGGCGAATCAGAGGTTGCGCAGCACGGGCGCCGCCTTGTGGCCGAGCACCCGCCAGGTGCCGGCAAGGCCGATGCCGACCGTGATCACCAGCGAAAAGGCGATTGTGGCGACCGCGACCTCCGGCATGAAATGCGACGGCAAGGCCATGATGCGCGCGACGATGTACCAGGCGGCTGCACCGCCGGCGGCGAGCGCGAAGATCGCGGTGGCGAGCCCGATCAGCATGTATTCCAGCGAGAAGGCCGATATCAGCGTCGTGCGCGTCGCGCCGAGCGTTTTCAGCACCACTGCGTCGTGGATGCGCGCCCGGTTGCCGGCGGCAAGCGCGCCGGCAAGCACCAGAACCGAGGCGATCAGCGCCACGCCGGCCGCCGCCCGGATCGCCGTGCCGAGCTGGCCGACCAGCCGGTTGACGATGTCGAGCGCGTCCTTGACCCGCACCGTCGTCACGGCCGGAAAAGCGCGGGTGACGGCGTTGAGGACGCGCGCGTCATCGGCCGTCGACGCGCTCTTTTCTGTGAGCGTCGCTATCCAGCCATGTGGGGCGCCCGCGAATGTGTTGGGCGAAAACACCATGACGAAGTTGATGCCCATCGTCTCCCATTCGACCTGGCGGAAATTGGCGATCCGGGCCGTGACGTTGCGGCCAAGCACATTGACGGTGACGGTGTCGCCGAGCTTCAGCCCGATTTCCTTGCCTTCCTTGTCGGAAAACGAAACCAGCGGCTCGCCGGCATAATTGTCCGGCCACCATTTGCCCTCGGTCAGCGTCGTGTTTTCCGGCTGCCTGGCGTCATAGGTCAAGCCGCGATCGCCCTTCAGCACCCAGGCGCCCTCGGCCGGCACCTTGACCTTGTCGACATCGACGCCGTTGAGCGCCATCACCCGGCCACGCAGCATCGGCACCCTGGCCAGCGCTCCCCGCGGCGCCTCCTTTGCGATCAGCGCGGAGAAGGCATCGACCTCGCTGCCCTGGATGTCGACGAAGAAGAAGTTGGGCGCCCGCGCCGGCAGGTTGCCGGAGATCTGGCGCCTGAGATTCCCGTCGATCAGCGCCAGCGTCACCAGGAGTGTCAGTCCAAGCCCCAGCGACAGCACCACGGACGGCGTCAGCGCACCGGGCCGGTGGATGTTGCCGATGGCGAGCCTGAGCGCGACAAAGCGCACGCGCGGGCTCTTCCTGGCCGCCCATTGCACCAGCGCGCCGACGAGACGCAGCACCAGGAAAGCAAAGAGCGTGGCGCCGACGAAGATCGAGGCGATGCGCTGGTCGCCCGAAAACAGGATCGCCAGCGCCGCCAGGAAAAGCGCAATGCCGAGCGCGCAGACGACATAGACGGCGCGCGGCAGGCCACGGCCTTCCAGCCCCATC
>NZ_RZSJ01000278.1:0-7609 GCF_003998025.1 Mesorhizobium sp. M8A.F.Ca.ET.021.01.1.1 | reverse complement strand
ATCATGCCCGACATCAAAAGTGTCCGCTCGCTTCTCGCATCGATGCGAGACAACTTCCCCCATGAGATACACCCTCGGGAATTCAACTATATCGATGAGCCGAAGCCGGACGGCTATCGAAGTCACCACATTGTTTTCCGGTACCGACCCAGAGCTGCCGACACCGAGGCTTTCGAGGGTCGACGCATCGAACTGCAAGTTCGGACCATACTTCAGCACTCATGGGCAACTGCAGTTGAGGCTGTCGGGCTATTCCGGCGCCAGGATTTGAAGCACGGAAAGGGCGAACAAGATTGGCTACGCCTTTTCCAGCTTATGTCGGCGGAATTCGCGCACATTGAGCAGTGCCCCGTTCATATCGGCGCTCCGGATCACAATGACAGAGTGCGAGAATTGCGGGATATCGACAGACGTATAGGTGCGACAAACACCTTAGAAGACATAAAGAATATTACTATTTACTCGACGAACTTCGCACAGCGGGCTGGAAAATCCAGATACTACCTGATCCAATATGGAAACGATCATAGTGTGACCGCAGAACCATTCCGAACTCTGATGTCAGGAGCGCGGAAATTGGAAGATATAGAGAAGAAAATCGAGATAAAGGGCAGTGATGCAAAGTCTGCATTGGTTGAGGTGGATACGGTCGAAAAACTTGTTGAAATGTATCCTAACTACTTTGGGAACGTCTCCTTGTTTGTAAGCAATCTGAAATCCATCTGCACGGGAAAGGCGGCGTCGAATACAGTCTAGGTCAATCGTGCCCGCGTCGTGCGCGGGGTGGCCAGCAGCAGGCTCGTTTCGCTACCCGTTATGCCGGGAATCAACCGGATACGCCGCAGCACCGCATCGAAATCCGTCAGGGATGCCGTCCCGAGCTCGACCACCAGATCCCAGCGACCATTGGTGGTATGGATGGTCGAGACTTCCGGGAAGCCGCCCAGTGCCCGGACCACGCGGTCGGCGGCATGGCCCTCGATCTCGATGAGCATGATGCCGCGGATGCGCTGATCGACCGCGTCGGCGCGCAACACCACCGTGTAGCCGATAATGTCGCCCGACCGTTCCAGCCGCTCCATGCGTGCCCGAACCGTGGCGCGCGAGACGCCAAGATCGACGGCGAGGTCCGATACGCTGCGCCGGGCGTCATGCCGCAGCAAGGTCACGAGCCGTTCGTCCAGTGCATCCATGGGGTACCATTTTGCTCAGTTTCGCTGCCATTATGATAAACTACGCTTTTCGGATTGCCAATTTTACCTGTTCGTATCGCCGGCTCGGCATGGTTCCCTCGCGGCCATCAGAACTTGGAGCGCGGGAGAAACAATGCGTTGCAGAATCGTCGGGGCACCCGTGCAGGACGGTGCCGGCCGAATGGGATGCGAAATGGGGCCGAGCGCGCTGAGGACCGCCGGGCTTGCTGAGATGCTGTCCGGCCTCGGCCATGCAGTGGAGGATATGGGCGCCGTCCAGCCAATTCCGGTAAGGCGCGTCGTGCATGGCAACCTGGCGCTGAAGGCCCTGCCCGAAATATCGGCCTGGACATCCGCCATTGCCGCCGCGGCCTACGCAGCAAGCGACGACGCCATGCCGATCTTTCTCGGTGGCGACCATTCGATCTCCGCCGGGACCGTGTCGGGCCTCGCCCGCCGTGCCTCGGAGGCCGGTCGCCCCCTATTCGTCCTGTGGCTCGACGCGCATCCCGATTTTCATACGCTCGACACCACCGCCAGCGGCAATCTGCACGGTGTTCCTCTCGCCTACGCCAGCGGCCAGGCGGGTTTCAGCGGCTATTTTCCCGATCTGCCGGCGGCGGTCGATCCCAAGCGTATCTGCACCATGGGCCTGCGCAGCGTCGACCCGGCCGAGCGCAGCGCGCTCAACCAGGCGGGCGTGATCGTGCACGACATGCGCGCCATCGACGAGCATGGCATCGCGCCGCTGCTGCGCGCCTTCCTGGCGCGCGTGTCTGATGAGGACGGGCTGCTGCATGTCAGTCTCGACGTCGACTTCCTCGACCCCTCGATCGCGCCGGCGGTCGGCACCACGGTTCCCGGCGGCGCGACGTTTCGCGAGGCGCATCTGGTGATGGAGATGCTTTCCGACAGCGGGCTCGTCTCCAGCCTGGACCTGGTCGAGTTGAACCCTTTTCTGGACGATCGTGGCCGAACCGCGACACTGATGGTCGACCTGACGGCGAGCCTGATGGGCCGCCGCATCATGGACCGCCCGACTCGCAGCCATTCAGGGAGCTTTTGACCATGACCGCGGCAAAACTGAACATCGTCCCCTTCGTCAGCGTCGATCGCATGATGAAGCTGGTGATCGCAATCGGCGTCGAGCGCTTCCTGACCGAGCTCGCCAGCTACATCGAGGAAGACTTTCGTCGCTGGGATCTTTTCGACAAGACGCCTCGCATCGCCTCGCACAGCCATGACGGGGTCATCGAGCTGATGCCGACAAGCGATGGGCGCCTCTATGGCTTCAAATACGTCAACGGCCATCCCAAGAACATGCGCCAGGGCCTGCAGACGGTCACCGCCTTCGGCGTGCTCGCCGATGTCGGCAGCGGCTACCCGATGCTGCTCACCGAAATGACCATCCTGACCGCGCTGCGCACCGCCGCGACATCCGCGGTTGCGGCCAAGTATCTGGCGCCCAGCGGTGCTCGCACCATGGCCATCATCGGCAATGGCGCACAGTCGGAGTTCCAGGCGATCGCGTTCAAGGCGCTGACCGGTATCGATCGGCTCCGGCTCTACGACATCGACAGATCCGCGTCGCTGAAATGCGCGAAGAACCTGGCTGGCATGGGATTCGACATCACGATCTGCGAAACAGGGCAGGAAGCGGTTGAAGGCGCCGGGATCATCACGACCGTTACCGCCGACAAGCAGAACGCCACCATTCTCACCGACAACATGGTCGGTGCCGGCGTCCACATCAACGCCGTCGGTGGCGACTGCCCGGGCAAGACCGAACTGCACAGGGACATCTTGCTGCGTTCCGACATTTTCGTCGAGTTTCCGCCGCAGACACGCATCGAGGGCGAAATCCAGCAGCTGGATCCCGACCACCCGGTGACCGAGCTCTGGCAAGTGATCGCCGCCAAGACCCAAGGCCGCCGAGAAGCCAAGCAGATCACGCTGTTCGATTCAGTCGGCTTCGCCATCGAGGATTTTTCGGCCCTGCGCTATGTGCGCGACCAACTGCAAGCGACCGGCCTCTATGAGGAGCTCGACCTGCTCGCCGATCCCGACGAGCCACGCGACCTCTTCGGAATGCTGCTGAGGGCGGCCGTGCAAACGGCAGCGTGAGGACCTCGACCAACACGAGCCCGTGGTTTTCTGGATGCCTGCTTTCGGGCGGACGTAAAGCCGACGTCGACGACCGAATGAGGCGCAAAGCTGCCGCGTCCTGGCAAATCTAGCATTCCCAATGCGGGGAACAACATAACGCTTTTGGTCACCCATCTCGCGTGGCCGAGAGGTTGGCCACAAGCCGGGCCACCGAGGTAACTTCGGCAAACACGCCAGTCCCGCCGGCGTGGAAATGCCCATACGGTCTCCTTCGACCAATATGAATCATAAGCCGTCCATCAAGGAATCCTGAATCCATTGAAACGCGACTGGTTTTAGCCCGGTGGCGCGGCAGCCACAGGCTGGACATTTCAGCCCACATGGAAAATGATCATGTTGCCGTGCACAATACTGCAGTGCTCTGATCTCGACGAAAGCCTGAGCGTAGAAGCGGATCAACCGACCTCCGGGTCTAGCGAGCGAGGACGCAGATGGACACCCCAGGGAACGGGCAATTGCATCGCGACGCGGGCGGCCGACCCCGTCGATCGGCCGGCTGGCTTGCCCGCGCCGCCCTGTCGGCGACATTCCTGCTCGGCATGGCTTTCAGCGGTACTGCGTTTGCGCAGGACCAGCCGCTGCCCGTGGTGACGGCGGCCAAGCCGGTGGTCCGTGAAATCGTCGAAGACGACGAGTTCGTCGGGCGCTTCGAAGCCGTCGACCAGGTCGCCATCCGTTCGCGCGTCAGCGGCTATCTGGACAAGGTCAGCTTCCAGGACGGCGCACTGGTCAACAAGGGCGACCTGCTCTTCACCATCGACCAGCGTCCGTACCAGGCGGCCTATGATGCCGCCAAATCGCAAGTGGACGTCGCCAAGTCACTGCTCGAATTCTCCAAGATGCAGCTCGATCGCGCCGACGAACTTGCCAAGACCGGCAATATCTCAACCGCGACGGTCGACGACCGCCGGCGGGAATACCTTTCGGCGCAGGCGCAGATGCAGGGCGCGACGGCGGCGCTGACGACGGCCAGCCTGAACATGGAATTCACCGAGATCAAGGCGCCCTTGTCCGGCCGCATCGACCGCCGGCTGGTGTCGGTCGGCAACCTCGTGCAGCCGGATTCCACCTTGCTGACCACCATCGTTACGCGCGATCCGATCGACTTCTATTTCGACGTCGATGAGCGCCTGTATTTCAGCTACGCCCGCGACGCGAAGGCGCGTGGCGGCACCATGCAGGAAGGCGCCGGCGGGCTCGATGTGGAGGTTCGTGTCGCCGACCGCGCGGAGGCGGTATTCAAAGGCAAGCTCGATTTTGCCGAGAACCGGATCGACAATGCGACCGGCACTATGCGGGTGCGTGCGACGTTTCCCAACGCCGACGGCATTCTCCAGCCAGGCATGTTCGGGCGCATCAATGTGCCGGGGTCGCTGCCGCATGGCGGCGTGCTGGTGCCCGACGAGGCGATCGGCGCCGATCAGGATCGCCGCATCGTGCTCCTGGTGGATGAGGCCGGGATGGTGTCTGCGAAGCCTGTGCGCACCGGCCCGCTTCTCGACGGCTACCGGGTGATCCGCTCGGGCCTGACCGGCGGCGAGACGATCATCGTCAACGGGCTGATGCACGCCAGGCCCGGCACCAAGGTGAAGGTCGAGATGGTGACGTTGCCGCCCAAGGCCGAGACCGCCGGGTTGCAGCAATGAGGTTCGCACATTTCTTCGTCGACCGCCCAATCTTCGCGTCGGTCGTTTCGATCGTCCTGCTGATCCTCGGCGGAATTGCCTATACCCAGCTGCCGGTCGCGCAGTATCCCGAGATCGCGCCGCCGACCATCGTCGTACGCGCGCAGTATCCGGGCGCCGACGCCGAGACGGTCGCTGCGACCGTGGCAACGCCGATCGAGCAGGAGATCAACGGCGTCGAGGGTATGCTCTACATGTCGTCCTATTCGTCGGGCGACGGGGCGATGGCGCTGACCATCACCTTCAAGCTGGGCACCGATCTCGACAAGGCGCAGGTGCTGGTGCAGAATCGCGTGTCGGTCGCCGAGCCGCGTCTGCCCGAAGAAGTCCGCCGCCTCGGCATCACCACCACCAAGAGTTCGCCCGACCTGATGATGGTCGTGCACATGCTGTCGCCCGACAATACCTACGACCAGCTCTACGTCTCGAACTACGCCCGCTCGCGGGTGCGCGACATACTGCTCAGACTGGATGGCGTCGGCGACCTCATCATCTTCGGCGAACGCGAATATTCGCTGCGCATCTGGCTCGATCCGGAAAAACTGTCCGCCCTGGGGATGACCTCGGGCGATGTAGTGCAGGCGCTGCGCGACCAGAACGTCCAGGTGTCGGGTGGCTCGATCGGCGCGCCGCCGACCAACACCGGCACGGCGTTCCAGTACACGGTCACCACGCAAGGCCGCTTCAACGATGCACGCGACTTCCGATACGTGATCGTCAAATCGACCGACGACGGCCGCCTGATCTCGCTGCAGGACGTGGCGCGCATCGAGCTCGGCGCCAAGGACTACGTCACCAACTCCTATCTCAACGGCAAACCGGCGGTGGCGCTCGCCATCTTCCAGCGGCCGGGCACCAATGCGCTCGCCGCGGCCGCGGAGATCCAGGACAAGATGAAGGAGCTTTCCCGCGACTTCCCGAAGGGGTTGAGCTACGACATCGTCTACAATCCGACCGAGTTCGTCGCCGAGTCGATCCAGGAAGTCTACAAGACGATCCTCGAGGCGATGCTGCTGGTCATCATCGTCATCATCGTCTTCCTGCAATCGTGGCGCATGGCGATCGTGCCGATCGTGGCGATCCCCGTGTCGCTGATCGGCACGCTGGCGGTGCTTTACGCCGCCGGCTTCTCGCTCAACATGCTGACGCTGTTCGGCCTCGTTCTGGCGATCGGCATCGTCGTCGACGATGCGATCGTCGTGGTCGAGAACGTCGAGCGCAACATCGCCGGTGGGCTGGCGCCCAATCCGGCGTCGCACCTGACCATGAACGAAGTCGGAACGGCCATCATCGCGATCTCGCTGGTGCTGATAGCCGTGTTCGTACCGACAGCCTTCATCCCCGGCATTTCCGGGCAGTTCTACCTGCAGTTTGCGATCACCATCGCGGTGTCGACGGCGATCTCGGCATTCAATTCGCTGACGCTTTCGCCGGCGCTGGCCGCACTGCTGTTCAAGCCGCACCACACCGCAGCGGCGCCGCCGCGCTTTTTCCTGGCGCGGTTCGGACGGGCGCTCGCCGACGGCTTCAACCGCGGCTTCGACAGGGTCGCCCATTGGTATTCGAGCATCATCCGCGTGCTGGTCGGATCGTGGATAGCGATCGCCGCCATGCTGGCTGTTTTCGCGGCTCTCATCTACGCCACGGTCTACATGGTGCAGACGGTGCCGCGCGGTTTCATTCCGTCGCTCGACCAGGGCTATGCGATCGTCGTCGTCCAGTTGCCGGACGGCTCCTCGCTGTCGAGGACCGATGCGGTCATCCAGCAGGCGTCGCAGATCATCCAGAAAACGCCGGGCGTCGACTACGCCGTCGCCTTCGCCGGCTTCTCCGGCGCGACCTTCACCAACGCCAGCAACGCGGGCGTGATCTTCGCCAGGTTCAAGCCATTTGACGAGCGATTGAAAGCCGGCCAGTCGGCGACCCAGGTCATCGGCAATCTGTTCGGCAGCCTGCAAAGCATCAAGGAAGCCTTCATCATCGCACTGCCGCCGCCGCCGATCCGCGGTGTCGGCAATGCCGGCGGCTTCAAGCTGCAGATCCAGGAGCGCAACAGCGCCGACATGCGGCAGATCCTGGCGCTTGCCTACGAAATCGCCGGCAAGGCCAACAAGACGCCGGGGCTGACGGGCGTGTTCACCACCTTCTCGGCGTCGAGCCCGCAATTCTTCCTGGCGATCGATCGCGACAAGGCGCGCATCCTGAACGTGCCGATCCCCAACATCTTCGAGACGCTGTCGATCAATCTGGGGACCGCCTACGTCAACGACTTCAATGCTTTCGGGCGCGTCTACCAGGTGCGGGCGCAGGCCGACCAGGCGTTCCGCCTCGATCGCGCCGACATCTTGAAACTGAAGGTGCGCTCGGCGAGTGGCGCGCTGGTTCCGCTCGGCACGTTGATCGAGATCCGCGACGTCACCGGCCCGGCGCTGGTCCAGCGCTACAACATGTACGTCTCGGTGCCGCTGCAGGGCAACGCCGCGCCCGGCGTTTCCACGGGCGACGCGCTGGCATCGATGGAAAAGATCACCGCCGCGACGCTGCCGGCCGGTACCTCCTATGAAT
>NZ_RZSJ01000277.1:0-7610 GCF_003998025.1 Mesorhizobium sp. M8A.F.Ca.ET.021.01.1.1 | reverse complement strand
CCGCCAAGAGCGATCGCGCCAAGAAGGTGGCGGCCGCGGCCACCGGTGAGGTCGCGGCACTTTTGCCGGCCGATCCGCCGCAGTCGATGAGGAGCCTCGCCTTCAACGGGCCGGACGGCAAGCCGATGACGATCGCCGACCATGCCGGCAAGACGGTGCTGCTCAATCTCTGGGCGACATGGTGCGCGCCATGCCGTGCCGAAATGCCGGCGCTCGATGCGCTGCAAAAAGAGAAAGGCAGCGACGCCTTTCAGGTCGTCGCCGTCAACGTCGATGCCGGCGACGATGTGAAACCGAAGAAGTTTCTCGCCGATACCGGTGTGCACACGCTCGGCTACTACCGGGATTCGACGATGACACTGTTCAACGACCTCAAGACGCGCGGTCTGGCGCTCGGCCTGCCCGTCACCATGCTGATCGACGGCGAAGGCTGCCTGATCGCCCATATGAACGGTCCGGCTGAATGGTCCGGGCCGGACGCCAAGCGGTTGGTCGAGACGGCGCTCGGGTCGTGAGCCAATGCATGTCGCGGTTCAAGCCGAGCGCACGCTCGGCTTGAGCAGCACGAGGCTGCCATCCTGGCGGCCGGCACGCACCGGAGTGGGCTTGCCGTGGCCGGTCAGGTCGTCGAACGCCTCGATCGGCGCCGGCTTGCCGAGATAGTAGCCCTGGCCGATCTCACAGGCCTCGGCGTCAAGGAACTTCAACTCGCCAAGCGTCTCGACGCCTTCGGCCAGAACCGGCAGGCCAAGGCCGCGCCCCAGCCCCAGCACCGCGCGCACGATCGCCGCGACCTGGCCGTTCGTGTCGACCGCCTTGATGAAGGAGGAATCGATCTTGATCTTGTCGAAGGGGAAGGCGCGCAGGTTGGAAAGCGAGGAATAGCCGGTACCGAAATCATCCATGGCCACGCGCACGCCGAGCGACTTGACCTGCCGCAGGGTTGCCAGCGCACGCGGCATGTCCTTCACCAGCGCGGTTTCGGTGATCTCGAGTTCCAGCCTGGTCGGGGCAAGGCCTGTCTTCAGCAAGGTCTCGTGGACCTTGCGGCTGAAATTGGGGTTGTGAAGTTGCACCGCGGAGACGTTGACTGCGACCATCAGCGGGTTTTCCCAGCGCGCGGCTTCCTCGCAGGCCGCTTCGAGGACCCAATCCCCGATCTGGCCAATCGCGCCGCTGTCCTCGGCCACCGGAATGAAAGTGGCCGGAGAAACCTCGCCACGCTCAGGATGGCGCCAGCGGATCAGGGCCTCGAAGCCAACCATCTTGCCGCTGCTGATCTCCTTCTGGGGCTGGTAGACGAGGTAGAATTCACCGCGCACGACGGCCTGGCGCAATTCGTGCTCCATCACGCGCTTGTCGCGAGCCTCGGCGCCCATCGAGGCTTCGAAATAGCGAAACGTGTCCCTGCCTTCGGTCTTGGCGCGATAGAGTGCCGTATCGGCATGGCTGATCAGGCTGGTCTGGTCCTCGGCATCGAGCGGATAGACCGCGATGCCGATGCTGGCCGAGACCAGCCCGCCGCCGACCGCTGCCCGGTTTTCCTCACGCATGGCGGCGAGCACCGCATTGGCGATGCGGCCCGCCGCCTGCGGGTCGGGCAAATTGGGGGCTATGATGGCGAATTCGTCGCCGCCCAGGCGCGCAAGCATCTGGCCGTGGCGCAGAACGCCGGACGCGCAGCTTGCCACTTTCTGCAACATGGCATCGCCGGCGCCGTGCCCGTAGAGGTCGTTCACCTCCTTGAAGCGGTCGAGGTCGAGCAGCAAGAGCGCAAGATGCCGGCCCTTGATGTTTGCGTCGGCAGTCGCGACGCGGTTCATCGATGCGATTTCCGCGTCGAGACGGCTGGAGAAACTGCGGCGATTGGCAAGCCCCGTCAGCGGATCGAAATGGGCAAGGCGAAGGATCTCCTGCTCCGCCTTCCTGCGTTCGCGTATGTCGCGTACGGCGATGACATTGTGGGGCTTGCCGCAATAATCGATGCTCCTGGCGATCAGTTCGACGGGTATTCTCGTCCCATCGCGGCTCCTCAACTCCGCTTCCTGCGGCTGGCCCTCCAGGCTGGTCGCATCGGATGCTGCGCGTTCGTCGAAAAGTTCGCCCAGTTGCATGCCGTTCAGGGTCGTAGCCGGCGCGCCGGTCAGCTTGCCCATGCTGTCATTGGCGCTGACGATGCGACTGCCATCGCAGACGATCAGGCCTTCCACGGCTGCATTGGCCAGGCCATGCATGCGGTCGACCTCGAGTTTCTGGCGACGGAAGCGCAGGTCGATCCACAACGCCGATGCCGACAGAACCAGGATCACCAGGGTGGCGGCCGCGGCCGCGAAAGCCTGCGAGGTCGGCGCGATCGTGTACTGCGATATGACAATCGAGGAATCGGGAAAGATCGAGACGGCGCCCATGCCGATGAAATGCAAGGTGCAGATAGCCAGCGTCAGCAGCACCGCGCCGGCGGATGTCGCTGACAAGGAAGGGCGGCGCAGAACGACATGCAGCGCCAGTGCCGCAAGCGTCATACCGGCCAGCAGGGAAACGGCGACAAGCATCAGGTTCCATTCGATCCGTCCCTGGACCTCGAACGCCGCCATACCGATGTAGTGCATGGCTGCGATGCCGCCGCCCAGGATGGCGCCGCCGACGAGATGGTAATCGATCTCGTCCCGCAAGGTGGCGATCCACATGCCGGCCGCCGTCAGTGCGACCGAGGCGGCGAGCGAGATCACGGAGAGCCCCGGATCGTAGGCGCTGGGGATGCCCGGCGTGAAGGCGAGCATGGCAATGAAATGCGTTGCCCAGATGCCGAACCCGGTCGAAGTCGCCGATATCATCAGCCAGACCAGCCGGTTGCGGTCCGTCGAGCGGCTGATGTGGTGAAGCAGGTTTACGGCAGAGAAACAGGAAATTCCGCAGATCAGCGCTGCCAGTGCGACCAGTCGCAGATCGTGCTGGTTGACGATGCAGTTATAGACCGTCAGCATCTTATTTCCCCCTAGCCCACAGGAAATAAAGAAAGAAATATGACTGATTAATGCTTGGCTGTTGAAGGATCGATAAAGTCGCCTGCAACCAAAGCGTGCTCTTGCGGCGCAGTCTGGCCGCAAGAGTACCGGCCAGTTCAGCCGCGCCGACTTGAAGACGGCGGCTATTTCAGGTGAACGGTCACGGTCAGGACTTCATGATCCGAGCTCGGGCCGCCGTCCGGCAACACCGCCGGAAGGACCGCCGGCGCGCTGGCCGCGAGGCCGCGTGTGAAGAACCAGTCGATGCGGCCGACCGGCATGCCGGCAGGCCGGCGCTGGGTGGGCAGGTCCATGTCGTTGGCCGCCTGCCAATCATAGCCGCGCTCGGCAAGGGCCGCGAACAGCGGCTCATGGCGCTTGCTTCACCAGCATTTCATCATCCCTTTAGCCGGATAACCATGACGGCCTTTACGTCCCTGACAGCCGCCCTAGCTACCTAAGGCGCCGGTGTGACGTTTTCATGCCGGCGCAACCGCCGAGGGGGAGGAAAGACCGGCTGTCCACAGGCCCGGGAGGCCACAACAGAACTGTCACATACCTTCTCTAAGAGAGCGGGCAAGGACTTGCGCAGACCCTTGTCAACAGTCATTCAAGAGGGAAGAAATCATGACGATCATCAAGCGGGGCCTCGCTGCCCTTGCCGCAGGCGTGCTCAGCACGGCGGTGGCGGTTCCTGCCTTCGCGGAACCGGTAAAATTCGATTTCTGGTTCGGCCTTTCTGGCGATCTTGCCCGCGTCGTCGATACGCTGTGCAAGAACTTCAACGAGTCGCAGAAGGATTATGAAGTCACCTGCACCAGCCAGGGCAATTACGACGCGACGCTGCAGAACACCATCGCCGCCTTCCGCGCCGGAAAGCAGCCCGCCGTCGTCCAGGTCTACGACGTCGGCACCGCCACCATGATGCTGTCGGGCGCCTACAAGCCCGCCGACAAGCTGATGGAAGAAAACGGCTACAAGATCGACTACGCCGACTATTTCCCCGGCATCGCGCGCTACTACGCGACGTCGAAGGGCGAGATGCTGTCCTTTCCGTTCAATTCCTCGACCCCGCTGATGTACTGGAACAAGGATGCTTTCGCCAAGATCGGCAAGACCGAAGCGCCCAAGACATGGGAAGATGTCGCCACCGATCTCCAGGCCTTGAAGGACGCCGGCTATGAATGCCCGATGGCGATCAACATCTCGGCCAATGAAAGCTGGCAGCTGATGGAGCAGTTCTCGGCGCTGCACAACCAGCCGATCGCCACCAAGAATAATGGCTATGACGGTCTCGATGCCCGTCTGGAGGTCAACAAGACCAAATTCGTCCAGTACGTCACCGATCTGAAGAAGTGGTATGACGCCGGCCTGATCAAGATCAAGTCGAAGGATCTCGGCCAGGACATGGTGCAGGCCTTCGCCACCGGCACCTGCCAGGTCATTCTGACTTCGGTCGGCGACCACGGCACGGTCGGCCGCACGCAGAAGGAAGGCATGAAGTGGGATGTCGCCGAACTGCCGGTCTATGCCGGCACCGAGCGCAAGAACTCGCTCGTCGGCGGCGCTTCGCTGTGGGTACTTTCCGGCAAGTCGGACGCGGAATACAAGGGCGCGGCCGCCTTCCTCAACTTCATCCATGACCCCAAGACCGCCTTGTTCTGGTCGACCAACACCGGCTACATCCCGGTGACCAAGTCGGGCTTCGAATACCTGAAGTCGCAAGGGTTCTACGACAAGGCGCCCTACAAGGGTCGTGAAGTCGCGATCGCCAGCCTGACCGCGTCGGAGCCGACAGAGATCACCCGTGGCGTGCGCCTGGGCAACTTCACCCAGATCCGCGCCGAGTTCGGCACGCAGATGCAGGCGATCTTCGCCAACAAGGTCAGCGTCCAGGAGGGTCTCGACACGCTGGTCAAGAATGGCGACGCCATCCTCGACCGCTTCCAGCAGACCTATCCGGGCAAGACGCTGCCCTGATCCGCTGAAATGCACTGGCCGTCCGGCGACTCCGTTGAGCATGATCGCGAAACCGTTCTCCACTTTCCGGGATCATGCTTGGGTCGACGGGCGGCCATTTCGTTATTAGTCTCACCTTGCACCAAGCGAGCCGCTTGAGCGGCGTCGGCGGACCGATGGAAAAACGCGTCACTTTCAGCAGATGGACGATCGGTATCCTGTTCGCGGTGCCGCAGCTGTTCCTGATCTTCACCTTCTTCTACTGGCCGGCCGGCCAGGCGGTATACTGGTCGCTGACGCTGCAGCAGCCTTGGGGCGGCGGCAACATCTGGGTCGGCCTCGACAATTTCCGCTCGATCCTGTCCAACGCCGATTACTGGAACTCGATCACAGCCAGCCTGATTTTCGCGGCCATCAGCACCGGCCTGGCGATGTTCATCGCGCTGGTGTTGGCCGCCTTGACCGACCGGCAGCTTGCCGGCTCGTGGCTGTATCGCGTGGTGCTCATCTGGCCCTACGGCATCGCCGCGCCAGCGCTGGCGCTGGCATTTCGGTTCATCCTGGCGCCGGAAGCCGGCTTCATGGCCGTCGTCAACCAGGTCTGGCCCGGCTTCTGGGATCCCGGCCTCGACGGCGCTGATGCCATGGCCTCGATCATCGTCGCCTTTTCCTGGAAATATGTCGGCTACAACTTCATCTTCTTCCTCGCGGCCTTCCAAGCAATCCCGCGATCCCTGATCGAGGCGGCGGCGATGGACGGCTCCGGTGTCCTCAGGCGCTTCTGGGACATCCAGTTCCCGCTGATCACGCCGACCATCTTCTTCCTGCTCGTCATCAATATCACCGAGAGCTTCCAGGACTCCTTCGGCATCGTCGACATCATGACATCAGGCGGACCGGCGAACGCCACCAACCTGATGGTCTACAAGATCTACTCGGACGGCTTCAAAGGCCTCGACTATTCGGGCGCGGCCGCGCAGAGCATTATCCTGATGGTGCTGATCGTCGCCCTCACCATTGTCCAGTTCCGCTTCATTGAGCGGCGCGTGCACTACAGGTGAGATGATCATGGTCGAACGCACCCCGTTCCTCAATTTCTTCACGCATCTGATCCTGTTCGTCGGCTTCGTTTTCTGTGTCGCGCCGTTCGCCATCGTGGCGATCGCCGCGTCGCACAATCTCAAGGACGTCAACGATGTGCCGATGTCGCTGTTGCCGGGCAGTGACTTCTGGGTCAACATCAAGACGGCCTGGGTGACGGCCGATCTCGGCCCCAAGCTGCTCAACAGCTTCATCATGGCGTTCGGCGTCGCGGCGGGCAAAGTGATCATCTCGGCGCTCACCGCCTTCTCGATCGTGTACTTCCGCTATCCTGGCCGCATGCTGATCTTCTGGCTGATCTTCATCACGCTGATGCTGCCGCTCGAAGTGCGCATCGTGCCGACCTACGCCGTGGTCGCCAACGTGCTCGAGCCCTATCAGACGATCCTGGACCTGACCGGGCTGTCCTCGCTGATCGAGAAAGTATCGGGCGTGCGGGTTGCACTGAGCCTGGGGCTGCTCAATTCCTATAGCGGCCTGATCCTGCCGCTGGTCGCCACCGCGACCGGAACGTTCCTCTACCGGCAGTTCTTCCTGACCGTGCCGGACGAGTTGACCGAGGCCGCGCGCATGGACGGTGCCGGGCCGCTGCGGTTCTTCATCGACGTGCTGCTGCCGCTGTCGCGCAACAATATGGCCGCGCTCGGCACCATCATGTTCCTGTGGGCCTGGAACCAGTATCTGTGGCCGCTGCTCATCACCACCGACCAGTCGCATGCGATGGCGGTGACCGAGCTCAAGCAGCTGATCCCCAATGTCGGTGGCGCCCCGGAATGGCACATCGCCATGGCCGGAACACTCATCATCATGCTGCCGCCGATGATTGTCGTGGTGTTGATGCAGCGCTGGTTCGTGCGCGGCCTGATCGCCACCGAGAAGTAACAAGGAGACAAAGATGGCCTCCATCGCAATACGCGGCGTCAAGAAGAATTATGCCAAGACGCAGGTCGTGCATGGCGTCGACCTCGACTTCGCATCGGGCGAGTTCGTCGTCATCCTCGGCCCGTCCGGCTGTGGCAAGTCCACCTTGCTGCGCATGATCGCCGGGCTGGAAGAGATTTCCGACGGCACGATCGCCATCGACGGGACCGTCGTCAACAAGCTCGAGCCGCGTGAGCGCGGCTGCGCCATGGTGTTCCAGAACTACGCACTCTATCCGCATATGAGCGTGGCGCAGAACATCGGCTATTCGCTGAAGGTATCAGGTGTTCCCTCGGCCGAGCGCAACCAGCGGATCCAGGCGGTGGCCCGCACGCTTGAGCTCGAGCATCTGCTCGACCGCAAGCCGATGGCGCTTTCGGGCGGTCAGAGGCAGCGCGTCGCCATGGGCCGGGCCATGATCCGCGAACCGAAAGTCTTCCTGTTCGACGAACCGCTGTCCAATCTCGATGCCAAGCTGCGCGTGCAGATGCGCTCGGAAATCCGCAAACTGCATCGCCGGCTGAACGCCACCTCCGTCTTCGTCACCCACGATCAGGTCGAGGCGATGACGCTGGCCGACCGGCTGGTGGTGATGAATGGCGGACGGGTCGAACAGGTCGGCAC
>NZ_RZSJ01000276.1:0-7627 GCF_003998025.1 Mesorhizobium sp. M8A.F.Ca.ET.021.01.1.1 | reverse complement strand
GACAAGCCGCATGCATAGCGCGTCCGTGAACCTGTCAGCGGCGTTCTCCCGCATTTCCTCCGACGCCTTCTGTGCGCGGCTTTTCGAGTGCTTCTTGTGCGCGGCGTCGAAGGCATTGTTGCCGCCACGAGGCGTTTTGGCAATGGGGCCACAGGAATGCACTTCGGTGCCTTGGCCATGACCGAAAGTACAATGATCCGCCTTTTCCGTCGTGCTGTTTTTTGTGCATTGTGCGGTGTACGAATAACGCATGGCCGAAGTGCCAACGGCTCGTCGGCAGCGTGATGACCAAGGTTGACACCCAGGGAGGGGCTATGTCGGACGTTTCGTTGATGGTGAACGGCAAGCGGGTTGACGGTGCCGTCGAGGATCGAACGCTGCTCGTCCATTTCCTGCGGGAGAATCTCGGCCTGACCGGCACCCATGTCGGTTGCGACACCTCGCAGTGCGGGGCCTGCGTCGTCCATGTCGACGGCAAGGCGGTCAAGTCCTGCACGATGCTGGCGGTCCAGGCGTCCGGGTCGACAGTGGTTACGATCGAAGGTCTCGCCAACAGCGCCGACCTGCATCCCGTCCAAGCGGCCTTCAAGGAATATCACGGTCTGCAATGCGGCTTTTGCACGCCAGGCATGATCATGGCTGCAACCGACATGATCAACCGCCATCCCGAAGGCCTCGACGAGGCGACGGTGCGGGCGGAACTCGAAGGCAACATCTGCCGCTGCACCGGCTACCACAACATCGTGAAGGCGATCCTCGCCGCATCGAAGACGATGTCGAAGGGGGCCAAGGGCAAGGCGAAACAGGCAGCTTAGGCAGCAGGCAGCAGGCAATAGTGAGTAGGGCAAGCATCGATATGACCGCGAGTTCACCCACTACTGCCTAACCGCTACTGCCTATCCCCTAAATTCGGGAGGAATTTCCATGGGCATCGAAGGCGTTGGCGCTCGGGTCGCGCGCAAGGAAGACAAAAGGTTCATCACCGGCGCCGGCCGCTATGTCGACGACATGGTGGTTCCCGGCATGAAGCATGCGGCCTTCGTGCGCAGCCCGCACGCGCATGCGCAGATCAAGAAGATCGACGTGAAAACGGCTCAAGGCATGCCGGGCGTCATCGGCGTCCTGACCGGCAAGGAACTCAAGGCCGACGGTATAGGCAACCTCATCTGCGGCTGGATGATCCATTCCAAGGACGGCTCGCCGATGAAGATGGGCGCATGGTCGCCGCTGGCCGTCGACAAGGTCCGTTATGTCGGCGATGCCGTCGTCATCGTCGTGGCCGAGACCAAGGGCCAGGCACGCGATGCCGCCGAGGCGGTCGAAATCACCTACAAGGAACTTAAGGCGGTCGTCGATGCCACAAAGGCACTCGAAAAGGGCGCGCCCCAGGTTCATGCCGAAGCCGAGAACAACCTGATTTTCGACTGGGAGATCGGCGACGGCAAGGCGACCGATGCCGCCATCAAAGCGGCGGCGCACGTCACCCGCATGAAGATCGTCAACAACCGGCTGGTGCCGAACGCCATGGAGCCACGCGCCGCACTTGGCCATTACGACAAGGCCGAGGATCATTACACCTGCTGGACGACATCGCAGAATCCCCATGTCGCGCGGCTGGTGATGAGTGCCTTCTACAATGTCGCACCCGAAAACAAGCTGCGCGTGATCGCGCCGGATGTCGGCGGCGGCTTCGGCTCCAAGATCTATATCTACCCGGAAGAGATCGTCTGCCTGTGGGCCTCGAAGAAGACCGGCGTGCCGGTCAAATGGGTCGCCGATCGCACGGAGAGCTTCCTCACTGACGCCCATGGCCGTGACCATGTCTCGACGGTGGAGATGGCTTTCGACAAGAACAACAGGATCACCGGGCTGAAGGTCGACACGATCGCCAATCTCGGCGCCTACATGTCGCTGTTCTCGTCCTGCGTGCCGACCTATCTCTACGCCACGCTCTTGTCGGGCCAGTATGACATCCCGGCCATCCACGCCAATGTGCGCACCGTCTACACCAACACGGCACCCGTCGATGCCTATCGCGGGGCAGGGCGGCCGGAAGCCACCTATCTGCTGGAACGCACCATGGAGGCCGCGGCACGCGAACTCGGCGTGTCTCCCGCGGAGCTGCGGCGCAAGAACTTCATCACGACGTTTCCGCACCAGACACCGGTGATCATGAACTACGACGCCGGCGACTATGCGACCTCGCTCGACGCGGCGATGAAGACCGCCGACTATGCCGGCTTTGCCGCGCGCAAGGCGGATGCGGCTGGGAAGGGCAAGCTGCGCGGCATTGGCATGAGCTGCTATATCGAGGCCTGCGGCATCGCGCCGTCGGCGGCGGTCGGCTCGCTTGGCGCCGGTGTCGGCCTGTGGGAATCGGCTGAAGTGCGTGTGAACGCCGTCGGCACGATCGAGGTGCTGACGGGCTCGCACAGTCATGGCCAGGGCCATGAGACGACATTCGCGCAACTGGTCAATCAGCGCTTTGGGGTGCCGATCGACTCGGTTTCGATCGTTCATGGCGACACCGACAAGGTGCAGATGGGCATGGGCACCTACGGTTCGCGTTCGGGCGCGGTCGGCATGTCGGCGATTGCCAAGGCGCTCGACAAGGTGGAGGCCAAGGCCAAGAAGATCGCGGCCCATCTGCTCGAAGCCGACGAGGGCGATATCGTCATCGAGAATGGCGAGGTCAAGGTGGCCGGGACCGACAAGAGCCTGCCGTGGTTCCAGGTGGCCTTGGCTGCCTATACCGCGCATAATCTGCCCGCCGGCATGGAGCCAGGACTGAAGGAAACGGCGTTCTACGATCCGGCGAACTTCACCTTCCCGGCGGGCTGCTACATCTGCGAGGTCGAGATCGATCCGGAAACCGGAACGACCGAGATCGTCCAGTTCGTGGCGGCGGACGATTTCGGCAACATCATCAATCCGATGATCGTCGAGGGCCAGGTGCATGGCGGCATCGCCCAGGGCGTGGGGCAGGCGCTGCTGGAGGGCGCTCACTACGATGCCAGCGGCCAGCTGCTGACGGCAAGTTATATGGATTACACCATGCCGCGCGCCGGCGACCTGCCGTCGTTCAAGGTCTCGACGTCGAACACGCCATGTCCGAGCAACCCGCTCGGCATCAAGGGCTGCGGCGAGGCCGGCGCCATTGGCTCGCCGCCGGCGGTGATCAATGCCATCACCGATGCCATCGGCATCGCCGACATCGCCATGCCGGCCACGCCGTCGACCGTGTGGGCCACGATCCGCGCCGCGAAATGAGTGAGTGGGGAGTAGTGAGTAGCGAATAGGGCACCGTATCCAGCTCCGGCGGCGACGTTCCCACTACTGACTACTCACTGCTACTACTGCCTGACCACTTAGGGGAGGATCCCATGTACGCAGTCAACTATCACCGTGCCGCCTCGGTCACTGAAGCCGCCAAGCTCGTGAAGAATGGGGACGCCAAGCTGCTGTCGGGCGGCATGACCTTGATCCCCGCCATGAAGACGCGGCTGGCGGCCCCTTCCGATCTGGTCGACCTGTCACGCATCAAGGAGTTGCAGGGCGTCAAGGTGTCCGGCAAGACGGTCACGATCGGCGCTACCACCACGCATTTCGATGTCGCCAATGACGAGAAGCTGCGCAAGGCCTGCCCGGCGCTTGCCCATTTGGCGTCGCTGATCGGCGACCCGGCGGTTCGCCACAAGGGCACGATCGGCGGCTCGATCGCCAACAATGACCCGGCGGCGGACTATCCGGCGGCGCTGCTTGCGCTGGGCGCCACCATCATCACCAACAAGCGCGAGATATCAGCCGACAAGTTCTTCAAGGGGTTGTTCGAAACCGCCTTGAAGGATGGCGAGATCGTCACGGCGGTCTCCTTCACTGCTCCGGCAAAGGCCGCGTACGAAAAATTCCGCAACCCGGCCTCGCGCTACGCGATCGTCGGCGTGTTCGTGGCCAGGGCAAGGATGGCGTCCGGGTTGCCGTCACCGGCGCCGGCGACGACGGCGTCTTCCGCTCGAAGGAGATCGAGGCGGCACTCGCCAAGAGCTTCGATGCCGCTTCGCTCAATGGCGTGAAAGTGCCGGCGAAGAACTTGATGAGCGACATCCACGCTTCATCAGACTACCGCGCCAATCTGATCGCGGTCATGGCCAAGCGCGCGGTGGCGGCAGCCAACGCCTGACGCAAGATCGATTGCGGACAAAAAGGGGCTGTAGCGGCCCCTCTTTCTTTCCTGGCGCGTGTAGCTGCCTAGCCCCCGGCGCCGCGTCCCATCCTCTGCTTGAAGCAATTGCGGCCCATGCTTGCTTGGGAATCGCATTGGCGACAATCTCGCACTTGCACAAATTCATATTGCACTGCAGTATGGGTTGGGGCGGGAATGCGAGCCGGGTTCGGAATCCTTACCGCCGTGCCCTTTCGCATGCCAATGCGAAGGGATCGGCATGTCCGAAATTTCCGCGACCCATTTGGTTCCGTCCCGAGCGATCGCCGACCGATCGGCGGCCAGGACAAGGCTGGCCTATCTCGATGGCTGGCGCGGCCTGTCGATCGCCCTGGTGCTGATCGGGCATTTTTTCCCCGTTCCCGGCATCAATCTGGGCGTGCTGGGTGTCGAATTCTTTTTCGTGCTCAGCGGCCGGCTGATGGCCGAAATCCTGTTCATCGAACGCTATCCACTGAAGAAATTCTTCAAACGCCGCTTCTCGCGCATCTATCCGGCGCTTCTGGTCTTTGTCGTCCTCGCCATGGTCGCGCTCTCCGGCACGTTCATCGGCTTCAAATGGAAGGCGGCCGTGACGGCCCTGACATTCACCTACAACTATGCCGGAATTCTCCTGAACCGGGCCGGCGCGCTCGACCACATCTGGTCGCTCTGCATTGAAGAGCATGCCTACATTATCCTGGCGGCGATCAGCGCAATCGTTGCCAGCCGAAGCCGTGTCGTGCCGCTTCTGCTGGTCTTGGCTGCGCTGGCCATGGCCAATGGCGCGGCTTCCTACTGGTTCATGCACATGGACTATGAAACCACATACTGGCGCACCGACGTGCACATCGCCTCGATCCTGCTGTCGGCCGCGATCTGCCTGCTCAAGGCCGACGGCAAGCTGCCGTCCTTGCTGAAGGGGCCTTATGTCGCCGTTGCGGCGGCTGCCGGCGCGGTTTTCCTGTTCATGGACGCCGTGCCGACACCGATCCACTACCTGGTCGCGGTGCCGTTGCTGGCGATTGCCGTCAACGCGCTGGATTTCAGCACGAGGTTCTTGTCGGGATGGCTGTCATCCTTGCCGATGACGACACTGGGCCTGTGGTCGTATTCGCTCTATCTGTGGCAGCAGCCCTTCTACAAATTCGTCTACGATCAGGGCACCAACCCATGGCCGATGCTGGCCGGCGTCTTTGCCTGCGCGCTCTGCAGCTACTACCTCATCGAGCGCCCGGCGCGTGAATGGCTCAACCGCAATTGGTGAGTGAGCGCCGATGGCGAGCGCCACCGGATCAGGCGGCGATCGGCCTGACGTAATAACGCACCGCTTTCTTGCCGCCGTGGATCACCGCGTCGCCGACTTCGGCGAAGCCGAGGGCGGCGTGGAAGGCGTCCGAGGCGGGGTTGGGCGGGTCGGTGTTGACCTCGCAGGTGACCAGCGTGTGGCCGGCGCTCTGCGCATGGTCGAACAGGTCCCGATAGAGCAGGCGAGCATGGCCGCGGCCTCTTGCATGCGCCGCCACGACGACGCGGTCGACATAGATGAAGTGTTCGTAGCGCTCGCGGAACCAGACGAAGTTCGGGCTGTCGTAGTTCGCATCCTGGTCGAAGGTCATGATGAAGGCTTCGAGATCACCGATGCGGCGCGCATAAAATGCCTCGCCGAGCAGGAAGGACAGCCGTTCGGCTTCGAGCCACGACAATTCGGCGGCGTGCTCGTTGTTGAGCGCCAGAATGGCGGCTTCGTCGTCCTGCGCTATGCAGTCTATCGGAGGGGTCATGCCTTGGCCGCCGTGATCGTCGCCGCCACCAGCGGTGTATCGGTCAGTGTGTTGCGATACTCGCGGTCGAGATCGGAGCCGCCCATGCCGACCTTGGGATTGCGGTAGCGCATGGCGCTCGGCACGTCCTTGAGGGCGGCGAAGTGCATTTCGGCCAGGCCGGTCCTTGCGCGCACCTCGGCGATGTTGCCGAGATCGAGCCCGCCACAGCCGAGGATGATGATGCGCCCGTCGGCCTGACGCACCAGATCCGCCAGCAGTGGCAAGCCCTCGATCGCGGTGTCGCGCTGGCCGCTGGTCAGCACACGGCCAACCTTGCAGCGGATCAGCGCTTCCAGCGCCTCGGCCGGATCGCGCGTCATGTCGAAGGCGCGGTGGCAGGTGACGTTCAAGGCGCCTGCGGCCTCGGTCAATTCGCCCATGCGCTTCTCGTCGATGGTGCCGTCGGCGTTCAGGCAGCCGAACACCACGCCGGGCACGCCGAGTTCGCTGAGCGCGGCGACATCGGCGAGCATCGATCGGTATTCGGTCTCGCTGTAGAGAAAATCGCCGCCGCGCGGCCGCACCATGACGTGGAACGGCACGGTCGCCTGGTCGAGCGCTGCGCGCACCGTGCCGAGGCTGGGCGTAATGCCGCCCTCGACCAGGCTGGCGCAGAGTTCGACCCGGTCGGCGCCGGCGGCCTGCGCGGCGAGCAGGCCATCGATGCCTTCGACACAGATTTCGATCAGCGGCGGGCGAGTTTGCGTGGTCAAGGGGCGATCCAGTTCATCATGTTGTGGAGAGCCCTAGCACCACGACGGCTGACGCGAAAGCGTGAACCTACGCCGCCATTTGGACCAGATGGCAGATTCCATTCTTGACTGTTGCATAACTGCATGGTTATGAGTAATGTATAGCTGGCAGGTTATTGATTGCGCGTGCGTGGCGCGACGACAACAACGAGAGGAGCAAGGCATGACGGAAACCAAATCGATCGTCGTCGAAAGGCTGATCCCATATTCGGCGGAAAAGATATGGCGCGCACTGACCGTGCCAGCACTCGTCGGCGAATGGCTCATGCAGAATGACTTCGCGGCGCAAGAAGGGCATCGCTTCACATTCCGCGCGACGCCAGTTCCCGGATGGTCTGGCGTGACGAACTGCGTGGTGCTGAAAGTCGAGGTGCCGCGGCTGCTGGCCTACAGTTGGGGCGATGGGACGGAATCGGACAGTGGGTTGAAAACCGTGGTGACATGGTCACTGACGCCCGAGGGTGTGGCGACCCGGGTGCGAATGGAGCAGTCGGGATTCCGGCCGGCCGACGAGCGTGGCTATATCGGCATGGGAAGTGGCTGGCCGCGCATTCTCGAACGGCTCGAACAGGTTACCGCAAAACAGGCCTGATACGCGGCGGGCAGCCAACAGTTTTCATCAAGTTCGAAACCCTGGATGCGAGTCGTCCGGGCCGGGAAAACACGCCCGGAGAAACAATTCAAAAGGAGAACGACCATGCAAGCAAGGATCAAGAACCCGGTGATGCTCATCCCCGGTTCGGTGCAGGCGCTGCTGGCGCTGGACAAGTCGACCGAGGCGGCCGACGTGCCCTATGTGACGCGCAAGCTCATTCATCTGCGCGCCAGCCAGATCAACAACTGCAGCG
>NZ_RZSJ01000275.1:0-7643 GCF_003998025.1 Mesorhizobium sp. M8A.F.Ca.ET.021.01.1.1 | reverse complement strand
TCAAGGCTACCAACCGCACCGAGGTAGCGTACAAGCTTAGACAAATGTTGCTTTGAAGGCTGCCTCGGATCGGTCTTTGCCTGGCCGGCTCTGGCAATACAACTGCTGGATGGCTAAACGGCGGGCTAGCAGTTCGCCGTTCTGATCTAACCGAAGCTCGATCGCCCCGTTCGACCCTTTTCGCGCGACAGCCACTCTCGGCGGCTTTCGGGCGCGTTCCCGTCCCGCGCGACCAGGGAAACACAAGCCAGTATGCGCCATGAATCGCTGCTGGATTTTAGAGATGAAACTCAGTGCGTCGGTTGTCGCTTGGCGCCCACAGCGAAACCGCGTCCAGAAAAGCGCCGCATACGTTCGCGATCCACCCTAAGTAAATTTGGCTTGGACTACGCCGAGCTAGATATACTGGAAAGGCGCCGGCGCGCTTTGGCGGTTGCAATCCGCACCGATGGAGCAGTCTCAGGCCGGATGCTCTTGCACCCACTCTCACTTGACCCTTTGCACGAACAAATCCTGCAAGCGGAGGGGTAGTTGCGGCGAGGCTTGCAATTCCCTACAGCTCTGTTCCCATCGTTGAAGATATTCGGCGATGGGAATACCGGTTCGACCGGGCCAG
Organism: Mesorhizobium sp. M8A.F.Ca.ET.021.01.1.1; assembly: GCF_003998025.1. Classification (NCBI taxonomy): domain Bacteria; kingdom Pseudomonadati; phylum Pseudomonadota; class Alphaproteobacteria; order Hyphomicrobiales; family Phyllobacteriaceae; genus Mesorhizobium; species Mesorhizobium sp. M8A.F.Ca.ET.021.01.1.1. The sequence continues at coordinate 7,027 of NZ_RZSJ01000275.1, read as the reverse complement.
CGGTTTAGTGCGCCGAGCGCTTCGATGCAGCCAGGCGCGCGGTCGTATTCGGTGAGGATAGTCGCTGACATTGCTTGGGCGAATGGATTGAGGCCTGGGATTTCGATTTCGCTGCGATGATCGGCGAACCAGGCCGCCGCGTCGCGAGTGAGCCCCTGGCCATCGGCGAGCGCGGTGTAACCTCGGACGATGTTGTCGCGATACTCGGCAATGGCATCACCGAAAGCGTTGTCGCCAGGGAACGGAGGATTCTCCTTCCAGTCTTTCGCCAGGCTTCCCAGGCCACGCAGCGAAAACGCTTCAACCGTCGCTTCCTCGAGCCACTGGCATGGTGGCGCCGGCTTGGCGTCCGCCTGCCAGCTGTTGGCCATGACGTGTCCGAGCTCGTGCCCGAACTGATAGGCAAGCTTCGACCAATCGCGCTCGCCGATGTCGACGATGATCCACGCCATGCTGGTGCCGTCTGGATGCAGCCACACGGCCGGTTGCCCGGAAGTGTGCTCGTCGATACGAAGTCGCGTAGGCTGGCGATCGGAGAGCAGGCGTAGGCCATCCAGGCAGGCGTGCCGCATACGCTCGACGACCTGATCTGCCGCACCTGGAAGCATGCGGCCCCAGTCGCCTGCGAGTTCGATGGGGGCCGAAAGAAGGGTGACAGAGGGCTCAGTTGGGAGGGGCGGCATGGCTGAGTTGATCTCCAATCTGGGCCAAAGCCCTCCTGTTGCAGCCGCCGATCCCGCCACAACGACGACGCCAACCGCCAACTCTCGCCGCGTCATAAACTCTCCTGTTGGCAGAACAAATCATCTAGGCTAGCGCCTGTCATCCGGGACATCTCGTCAGCTATCACCAAACCGGCTAGACTTGAAACTGTCTTCAAATGGCGGCCTTGCTGCGAACTGCCTCAGGCGATGGAAGGGTACGACTGCGCGAACCGTCGATTTCAAAACAGGTCTAAAAGCATGATAGATGAAATTCATGTCATCAATCTCGATCGCAGTATCGGGCGCCTAGATATATTTCGCAAGTTAAACTCGCATCTTTGCAACACTCGGAGGTTCTCCGGGATTGACGGTAAGTCAGTTGATCGCGATCGGCTGGTCAGGGACAAGGTCATCGCTCCGAATCTAGATTATGCAGCCGGCAGTTTGGGCTGCGCTATTTCGCACGTGACGCTGTGGAGAGAAGCAGTCGCACGCCATAAAGTGATAACGGTTGCCGAAGACGACGCGATCATCTCGCATCAATTCGAACGACATACCAAGGCGCTCTTGTCAAAGGTCGGAGCCGATTGGGATTTTATCCTGTGGAGCGCAAGCCTGCGATGCTACGCCTGGTTGAATGCCCTTCCGGGCGGAACTGGTGCTAGGTTGGAGTTTTTTTCTGGCGACGTCATGACGCATGTTGCGGATTTCCAAGAGGCGAAAATCGAACCCGCTCTGCTCCGCGCGCATTATCTGCTGGGGACGGTCTGCTATTCCATCTCGCCTCGCGGCGCGCGTGCACTGTTGGATTGGTGTCTTCCGATACGACCAATGATCGTAGATTTTGCCGGTTTTGGACTGAGGCTAAACAATGCAGGAATTGATTGTCTGATGAACGGGGTGATGCCGTCACTCAAGGCGTATGTGTGCTTGCCGCCGCTCGCGATAAGTGACGAACGGCCCGAAGAATCGGTGCGGATAAACACGTGAGGAGCTTGCGCTCAGCCTGAGCCGCGGCGTCTTCGCCGAGCGGTGATTTGACGTCTCATGCCCGGTCCTCTTCCCGCAGCCGAATGAAGAAATTCAGATTGTTCGAAAGACGCTCATTGGTTGGATCAAGCTCAAGCGCTTTCCTGCCCCACGCGACGGCATGGTCCATCGCATTCAGGTGCCATGATGCGATGGCGCCCAGGTCAAACAGCCGAAATCCCCAGCAGTTCGGATCGTCCAGATAGCTTCCGGTGCGGTGCGTCTTCTCGATACCGTTGGTGCAAGCCCAAAACAGATTCAACCAGTCCGCTTTGCCGTGGAACTCTTCTGCCAGATCGGCCCAGATCTCGCGGCGGTGCGGCGCTTCCATCCGCGCCTTGTCCAGCCAGGACAAGCTCTGTTCCGGGCGCATGCGCGCGATATAACGCATGGCCTCAGCCCGTTCTTCGCCCCACGTGCTTGTCGGTAAGGCAAGGTAGTTCTCAAGCAACTGGACGGCTCGATCGTGCTGGTTGGCCCACATCAGGTCCCGCCCGAGCCAGAAGCAGATCTGTGCGTCCGCTGGATCTTCCTTATGTGCAATCTCCATCAGCGGCAGGTAAGTGCTCCTTGTTGGCTTGGTGAGGTCTTGCACCTCGAACATGACGATGTCGGTGCTGGTCGCCGTCACTTCCCTTTCTCCGGTGAAGAAGAGGGCCTCATGGACTGGTCGCTTGAATCGATAGCCCCAGCGATGGTGAAAATTCTTCGCCGGCCAACTTCGCAACGGTGCCGGATCATCAACACTGGATCTATAGATCGTCTGGCAATAGAGGGCTGTCGTTTCGGCGTTCCAGGCCGCCTCCAACTTCGGGCGCCAGCCCGGTTCGAGAAACCGGTCCATGTCCATGGTGCAACACACATCGACGTCGGCAGGGATAAGAGCCATGGCGGCGTTGCGGGCGTCGTCAAAGCGCCACGGACGGATCGCTATCGGGTGCACAATGACGCCGGCCGCGGTCAGCCGTCCTACCGTGTCATCGGTGCTGCCCGTATCGGCCACTATCCGGTAGTCCGCATCGACGGCCGAGTTGGCCCAACGTTCGGCGTTCCCGGCCTCATTCAATGCGATGGTGTAGACCGCAACTTTCAACGAAGCGCTCCGCGATCAGGCATATCGGGCGTCTATTCTGTGCGCATCAACGCGGACCGAGCCCGCCCGGAATGACCTGTGGGGCTCAACGCACAAGGCCAATCCCTCCGCGCTTGCGGATCGCGACCAAGCCGCCGAGCAGATTTGCCCGGTTCAGCTCATAGTGGCTGTCGAAGAACAGGATCTCGGCGATTTGACCGGCAAGCGCACTCACTCCCAACGGATCGGCCGAGCGGGCACTGCCGTGCCGCTGAATCTCGCGCAGCAGGTTCTTCGTGAGTGCAATCTTGCCGGTGTCCTCGTCCGGCGGCTGCCAGTCGAGGTCTTCGATGAAATACCAGCCGCCCTCGGCGAGCAGCGGGAAGAACTCGCGAAGCGTGAGTTGTTCGTCGAACGAAGCATGGCTGCCGTCGTCGATGATCACGTCGAGCGAGCCTGGTTCGAGTTTCGTGGCCACCCTGTGTAGATCGTCCAGCTTGGACTGGTCGCAGATGAACGATTTGAACCTTTCGTTGTTGAACTCGGAAAAATCCGTCGAGTCGACGCCGAACACTTGGCAGAAGGGAAAAAAGCTCTGCCAAAGCGAGACTGATGGGGTCTCGGTTTGGTCGTCCGCCAACACGCGACACAGACCGATCTCCATAAGCCTCCGCAAGGAAAACCGCCGGCCTGACAGCAGGCGATCGTAGACCCTGGCATAGGCATGACGATTGCCGGTATGCCGGTTCTTGTCGGTATTGAAACGGTCAGCGAGGTTCGTGAGCGAGGGGAAACTGTGCAGGGGGTCGATCAGCAGTGCGTTAAGCGGCGCTCCTTCACCGTCCGAGCGAGCTTCATTGCGTGCCGTCCAAAGATGGATTCCAAAGACGCGCTCATCATTAAGATAGTCGGCCAACTGGGACAGCGGCTTGTCGAACTCGCTTATCTCGGTCCAATCAATCGGATTAAAGAGCATCGGCCCAAACACCCATTCGCGCAATTCGGCGCCTGCATCCGACGCAACGTAATCGGACAGCAACCTCGGACCGATCTCGCCGAATCCCTTTCCGGTGTCACCGAAGAACCGCTCGATCGACATTTCGTAGAGCACTCTTAGGTGGTGGCTATAAGCTTCAGCATAGATCACGTTGCCACAGATGAAGTGACCTTGGTGCCCGCCGCGCCATTGCAGATTGAAAAAATAATCGCCACGGAACGGGAATGGTCTCAGCATGACCACGTCGCAGTCCATCCACAATCCGCCATGCTCGTAAAGCACAGCGTACCTAAAAGCGTCGCTGAAATACCTGATCTCGGAGCCGGCAACAATTCGATCGAACAAGGCGCGCGGCATCACGTCGTCCGCAGTTCGGACCTCCACGCCGAGCGGGAGCAGGAATTCAAGCTTGTTCGGCGAATAGGTCCAGACCCTCACGGGATGGCCGGCCGCGCGCATCGATGTGGTGGCGGCAATCAACGTTCGATGCTCTGCATTGTCGGACAGCACCTCGTAGAAGCAGTGGATCTGCGGCAACGCGGCATCCCCTGTGCGCAAGTGAGACGCGATGCGGGCATCGAAGGCTCGCGATAGCGCGCATCGCTCTTGCGGCGAATCCGCCAAACGAAGGAACGGCGCCAGCTCGAGAAGGATTTCTTCAGTTCCTTTCGCTTCGCTCGAGGCACCGCTGCTTGCCGGTTGAGAAAGGCCGCCGTCAGGCGGGCCTGGATTGCCATTCTCGCGCCTCACAGGCTGATGGTTCGTTTCCAGCTTCTTCCGCACAGGGGGTCGTTCGTTGGCGCCGGCCGCAGAATGCATGGCCAGTGAGTTCCAGTGAGCCTCGCCCGGTAACAAGTTGCCTGTGGCCTGTAGCAGTAGGCGTACCTCCGATGCATCAACAAGGCCAATCCACGACTCGCTGTCTCCGACGCCATAGGAAATCAGCAGCTGTTCCTCATTCGGGTGCCATGTGAGGCCGGCTGCAAATTCGCTCCCCTTGTCGTTAAAGAAGAAGGGTCGGCTGACCTTCCCCAGGCGAGCTGCGTCGTCGAACCAGACGCAGCGATGCTGGTAGATTGGCCGAACTTCGTTCGGCCGCGTGCGCACCTCATGAACGAGTGCCAGCCACCCGCCGTCGAATACAATCGCCTGCGTGGCCCCCCTGAATTGTTCGCTACACAAAGCAGACGCGGCCTCCGAGACCGTTTGCCCTTGATCGTCGACAATGCGGACGGGGTCGCCCGCACAAAAGAACTGCAGCTGCTCACTATCGGCATCGATGCCAGCCGGCTTGACGAGGGGCATCCAGCTGGTGTCGAGCAGCTTCGTACCCAGGGGGTGGAGCACACGCCAATCGGTCATTTGGTATGGCCCAGGTCCGCGATCGTCGATACGCGCAATAACGGGTTCGCACCAGCTGTCTGCCGTCAACGCGCGCGAGCATGCGACAGTCCACAGTTGTTCGCGCCAAGCAAACACGCGAATGGCCTCGAAGCCTGGTTCTGCTCTGTCGGCGGCTTCTGCCAGGTCGGCCGGCGCCAGTATCTCCGTGGCTGACTGAACGACGAGATCGGCATCCAAGTGAACGAGGAAATTGCGCGTTTGGCTCGGCGCCTCTTCGGGCGTATCAGGCCGGCCATCTTCCTTCAGCGTGCAGTTAACGGTCGGCTGAACCAGGACGATCCGGGCACCCAATCGCGTTACTGACGGACTGCTTGGCCGGTGGCCGTCGGGGGGGGTGAAGCCGATAGGGCGCGCGCTGAACGACGGCATCGTTGTCTTGGCGGACTGCAGATAAAAGAGCAGGTTGGATCGCGCCAACTCCCTGGGTCCATCGCCGATGCTACGGTCCAGCGCTAACCAGTTGCACGTCGCGAAACCGCGATCCTTGCGCACCGGGTCGCGCGCATAATTCGCCGCGATCGCATACTCTTCGCGCAAGCCTGTCGTGTAGACGAAATCCTCAAGGAACAGGATGTCTTCCTCCGGCCGCTTGATCGCCAGCCCCGCTTCGGAGAACAACACGCTGGCGTCGTTCATCCCCTTCTCTCGGTAAAACCGGGCCAGGTCATAAAGTGGCTCGGCGCGTTGCGGCCGTTGATTGAAGGCAGCAAGCGCCTGTTGAACAAAACCGGCCTCATCGCCGAGTTTGCGCAAGCAGCGCGCCTCCTGCAGGCGGGCGTTCCACGCCTCCTCGTCCCAACCGCCCATCGCGGCACGCTTGGCGTAGGCCACCGCCGCCTCCGCCGTTCGCCCAGCGTCGCGGTAGGACTGTGCCAGGTAGAACCAGTAGCGCTGATTTTCCGGATTCTTATCAAGGGCCTCCAGCAGAAGCCTGGCATCACGCTCGAACTTGTCCGCTCGGTTCGACCCGCTGGCGTGGTCCTTGTACCAGGCGCCCCTCAGTTCCCGCACGCCACCAGGCACGTCGAGATATTCGTGGGTCACGCCATGGTAGCGTGCACCGGCGTCGCGCCTGGCAAGACGTGTATTCCAATAGGCGAGGCCGGAATCCGAGCGCTGGAGCAGCCGGTAACCCGGGCCGTCGAGCCCATCTCGGAAGCCTGTATCCTCGACCATCAGCTCCATGTCGGCATCGTCGAACAGCAGATAGTCATAGGCGAGCGGCGAGGCATAGGCGTGATCGAGCGCGGCGTTGCGCGCCTGCTCGAAATTGTGGAACGGGAACTCATGCAATTCGCCAGGCAGGTTGTGGACGGCAAAGAACGCCTTGATGAAATCCTGGGTTCCGTCGTTCGAGCCGGTGTCGCCGATGACCCAACAGTCGATGTGGTCGACAACCGCCCCGAGACAGCGTTGAAGGTTCGCCATCTCGTTCTTGACGATCATGTTGAGGCAGAGGCGCTTACCGCTCATATGCTGACTATCGACCCCCATGGCTGCGGGCTGAAGCGGTTACATTTGTGCCATGGTGCCATCGGCGACAGCGATCCGATACACATCATCCCTGCCTCGGCCATCTGGATGCTACCTCAGCGTGGTCCATTGTTAGCCAGCACCTTCCGCCGCAGCAAGGGTCTCGCGGTCACCTTGATCGCGGCTTTGCGAATTGCCCTGTAGGCTCGATCGCTACGCAGACACCCCCGCCGCGATATCAAGGGTTCGTCGCTGCCGAAGGCGGCGTATCTTAAGTCCCGGATTTTTCGGTGCATTTGGGCGTAATGCCCGCCATCTCGATGATTGCCAAAGGTAGTAAGTCATGGT
>NZ_RZSJ01000274.1:0-7653 GCF_003998025.1 Mesorhizobium sp. M8A.F.Ca.ET.021.01.1.1 | reverse complement strand
CGTCTATCCCGAGCTGCAGGCCGCGATCCTCGGCGACAAGACCTCCAAGCAGGCACTGGATGAAGCCGCCGCCAAGGCGACGCAGATCCTGCAGGACGCCGGCAAACTCTAACCAATGCTCCAAAGGCCGCCTCTCCCATCGTGAATGGGGGAGGCGATCGCGTCTTGCCGGTACTGTTCACCGGATCGGGCCTCGGCCCAACATTGCATGCCAGACACCAAAGGACCCCGATGAAGGGCTTCAAGCCATCCGCGCCATTCCTGCTGCTGCTTCCGGCTATCATCGTGCTGGCGGCGGTCGTCGTGGTGCCGTTGCTGCTCTCGCTCTATTCCAGCTTCACGCCGTTCCGGCTGACCAAGCCCGAGACGTTTTTCGTCTTCGTCGGTTTCCGCAACTATCTTTTGATCCTAGGCAACACCGATTTCTGGTGGGCGTTCGGGCGCACGGTTCTGCTGCTGACGATCGCGCTCAATCTCGAAATGCTGCTTGGCCTCGGCCTGGCGATGCTGGTCGAGAAGGCGACGCGCGGGCAGCGCATCCTGCGCACTCTGATGATGTTTCCGATGATGTTCTCGCCGATCCTCGTCGGCTTCCAGTTCAAGTTCATGTTCAACGACAATATCGGCCTGGTGAACAACGCCCTGCAGTCGCTTGGCATCACCAGGGATGCCATCCCCTGGCTGATCGAAGGCCATCTCGCCTTCATCGCCATCTCGATTGCCGAGATCTGGTCCTCGACGGCGATCTTCGCCATCCTGATCCTCGCCGGGCTGCTCGCCATGCCCAAGGAGCCGATCGAGGCGGCGCGCGTCGATGGCTGCACCCCGTGGCAGACATTCCGCTATGTGACGTGGCCTTTCGTCATGCCATTCGCCTACATCGCCATGACCATCCGCTCGCTCGACGTCGCGCGCGCCTATGACATCGTCAAGATCATGACCGATGGCGGGCCGGCGGGGCGCACCGAGCTGTTGTGGACTTTGGTGGCCCGCACCGCCTACAGCGACGGACGCATGGGCATGGCCAACGCCATGGCCTATTTCTCGATCCTGCTGTCGATCGCCTTCACCGTCTATTTCTTCAACAAGCTCGCCGCGGCGCGCACGCAGATCGGCGCTGAGTGGTGAAGGGCGGAGTGGTGAAAATGGACGAGAATTCTTCCGCCCGCCTGAAGCGCCGGCTCTTTGGTATCGTCTATCGCGTCGGCCTGTTCCTGGCGATGCTGACCATCTGCCTGCCCGGCCTCTGGATCGTGCTGTCGTCGCTGCGGCCGACGGTCGAGATCATGGCCAAGCCGCCGGTGTGGATCCCGCAGGATATCTCGTTCGACGCCTATGTCGCGATGTTCTCAGGCATCGGCAAGGGCGGCATCCCGGTCATCGAATATTTCCGCAACTCGCTGATCATCTCCGTGACCTCGACGGTGATCGCGGTCGCCATCGGCATGGCCGGCGGCTATGCCTTCGCGCGTTACCGCTTCCGCGGCAAATCCGGCGTTTTCCTCGGACTGATGCTGACGCGCACGGTGCCGGGCATCGCGCTGTCGCTGCCGCTGTTCTTCCTCTATGTGCGGCTCGGCATCATCGACACGCATTTCGGCCTGATCCTCGCCTATGTCGCGCTCAACGTGCCTTTCACCATCTGGCTGATCGACGGCTTCTTCCGCCAGGTGCCGAAGGACCTTGCGGAAGCGGCGCAAATCGACGGCTGCACGCGCTGGCAGGCCTTCTGGCAAGTCGAGTTTCCGCTTGCCGGCCCGGGCATTGCGTCGGCGGCAATCTTTGCCTTCCTGACCTGCTGGAACGAGTTCGCATTGGCCTCGCAACTGACCCGCTCGGTCAGCGCCAAGACGCTGCCGGTCGGCCTGCTCGACTACACGGCCGAGTTCACCATCGACTGGCGTGGCATGTGCGCGCTCGCCGTGGTGATGATCATTCCGGCGCTCACCCTCACTTACATTGTCCAGAAACACCTTGTCGGCGGCCTGACCTCCGGCGCGGTGAAAGGCTGACCCCATGGCAACGGTTTCCCTCAAAAAACTGACCAAGCGCTACGGCAATATCGGGATCGTGCATGGCATCGATCTCGATATTACCGACCGCGAATTCATCGCGCTGGTCGGCCCGTCCGGCTGCGGCAAGTCGACGACGCTGCGCATGATCGCCGGGCTGGAAGAGATCAGCGCCGGCTCGATCGAGATCGGCGGGCGCGTCGTCAACGATTTGCCGCCGCGCTCGCGCAACATCTCCATGGTGTTCCAGTCCTACGCGCTCTACCCGCATATGACGGTGCGCGAGAATCTAGGCTTTTCACTCAAGATCGCCGGGGCCGCCAAGGAAGACATGGACCGCCGCGTTGCCGAGGCTTCGGCCATCCTCGGCCTCGACACACTGCTCGACCGCCGCCCGTCGCAACTCTCCGGCGGGCAACGGCAGCGCGTCGCGATGGGCCGCGCCATCGTGCGCGATCCCGATGTCTTCCTGTTCGACGAGCCGCTCTCCAACCTCGACGCCAAACTGCGCACGCAGATGCGCACCGAGATCAAGAAGCTGCACGCCAAGGTGCAATCGACGGTGATCTACGTCACCCACGACCAGGTCGAGGCGATGACGCTTGCCGACCGCATCGTCATCATGCGCGACGGCCACATCGAACAGGTCGGCACGCCCGACGAAGTATTCCGGCGGCCGGCGACACGCTTCGTCGCCGGCTTCATCGGCTCGCCGCCGATGAACCTGCACGAGGCGACGGTCGACAATGGCCAACTGGTTTTCGCCAGCGGCGAAAAGCTGCCTTTGCCCGCCCAGTTCAAGGCCAACGTCGCCACCGGCGACAAGGTCGTGTTCGGGCTGCGGCCCGACGACATCTATCCGACCGGCCATGGCATCAGCTCCGGTGGTGCCGCTGACGTGCACCAGATAGAGCTGCCGATCACCGTCACCGAACCGCTCGGCAATGAGACGCTGGTGTTCGTCGAGTTCAACGGCAGCGACTGGGTCTCGCGCATGTTGAACCCGCGACCGCTGAAGCCGGGCGAACAAGTGGCGATGAGCCTCGACCTGTCGCAGGCGCATCTGTTTGCCGCCGACACCGGCAAGACTTTGCGGAGATGACCGACATGGCCAAGATCGAAAAGATAGAGTTGCGGATGGTGGACCTTGTGCCCAAGGTCAAGCGCACCGACGCTATCCAGAGTTTCGTCAGCCAGGAAACGCCAATCGTGACGATCACCGATTCCGACGGCGCGGTCGGCACCGGCTACAGCTACACGATCGGCACTGGCGGTTCCTCGGCGATGCGGCTCTTGTGCGACCATCTGGCGCCGCGCCTGATCGGGCGCGACCCCGACATGATCGAGGCGATCTGGCACGATCTGGAATTCGCCACGCATGCGACCACGATCGGCGCGATCACGGCGATCGCCATCGCGGCGATCGACACGGCGCTCTGGGATCTCAGGGCGAAGAAGCAGAACCTGCCGCTGTGGAAACTGGCCGGTGGCGCCAAGGACCGCTGCCCGCTCTACACGACCGAGGGCGGCTGGCTGCACATCGAAACGCAGGCGCTGGTCGATGATGCGCTCGCCGCCAAGGCCAAGGGCTTTCGCGGCTCAAAGGTGAAGATCGGCAGGCCGCATGGGTCCGAGGATCTTGCCCGCCTGTCGGCGGTGCGCAAGGCGGTGGGCGACGGCTACGAGATCATGACCGACGCCAATCAGGGATTCTCCGTCGACGAGGCGATCCGCCGCGCAGCCAGGCTGCGCGAACTCGATCTTGCCTGGATCGAGGAGCCGCTGCCGGCCGACGACATAGACGGGCATATCAGGCTGTCGACCTCGACGCCGACGCCGATTGCGATTGGCGAGTCGCTCTATTCCATGCGCCACTTCCGGGAATACATGCAGAAGGGCGCCTGCTCGATCGTACAGGTCGATGTCGGCCGCATCGGCGGCATCACGCCCTGGCTCAAGATCGCCCACGCGGCGGAAGCCTTCGACATTCCGGTCTGTCCACATTTTCTGATGGAACTACATGTCAGCCTGACCTGCGCTGTTCAGAACGGCCGGTATGTCGAGTACATTCCGCAACTCGATGAGTTGACCGGCAGGCACATGCGCATCGAGGATGGGCACGCGCTGGCGCCCGACGAACCGGGTATCGGCATCGATTGGGACTGGGACGCGGTGAAGAGCATGAGCATCGCCGAATTCACCAAGGCGATCACGGCATAAGGGAGCTGATATGCAGCGGATGGGATTTGTACTGGGGCTAAAACCGGAAAAGGTCGAGGAATATGTCCGCCTGCACGCCGCCGTCTGGCCTGATGTGCTGACAATGATTTCGGCCTGCAACATCAAGAATTACTCGATCTACCTGAAACGGCCGGAAAACCTGCTGTTTTCCAATTTCGAATACCATGGCACCGACTATGCCGCCGACATGGCCAAAATGGCCGCTGATCCCAGGACGCAGGAGTGGTGGGCGGTCTGCATACCTTGTCAGGAGCCGCTGGCGACACGCAAGGAGGGCGAGTGGTGGGCCGAGATGGACGAGGTTTTTCACCATGACTGAAGGGACTGAGGGCGGTTTCGACCCTGCCTCGCTCGTCCAGTCCTGGCCCAAACCCTCAAAGTCCCGGCCGATCGTCACCTTCGGCGCCGGCTCCATCGTCGGCGATGCGCATTTTCCCGCCTACCGGAAGGCGGGATTTCAGATCGCCGGCCTCTATGATCCGGACCAGGCCAAGGCGCGGGTCCTGGCCGACACATGGGGTGTGACGGCGTTCCGTTCGGCGGAAGAAGCCGCTGCAGTGAAGGACGCGATCTTCGATCTGGCAACGCCACCGGGGCGGCATGCCGAGATCCTGAAGGCTCTGCCCGACGGTGCGTTCGCACTGATCCAGAAGCCGATGGGCAACTATCTCGGCGAAGCAACCGAAATCCTCGAAATCTGCCGCGCCAAGAAGCTCAAGGCGGCGGTGAATTTCCAGCTGCGCTTCGCGCCGATGATGCTGGCGCTGAAGGACGCAATCGCCAAGGGTTGGCTCGGCGAGGTCGTCGACTTCGACGCCTGGCTGGCGCTGGCGACGCCGTGGCAGTTGTGGGAATTCCTGCTCAAGGCGCCGCGCGTCGAGATCGCCATGCACTCGATCCACTATCTCGACCTGATCCGGCAATTGCTCGGCGATCCCAAGGGCGTGCATGCCAAGACGCTTGGCCACCCCAGCCATAAGGTGGCGCAGACGCGCACCAGTGCCATTCTCGACTATGGCGACACGGTGCGCTGCGCGCTGTCGATCAACCACGACCACAAGTTCGGGCGCCGGCACCAGGCCTGCGAGTTCCGCATCAGCGGCACCGAGGGTGCGGCCTATCTGAAGCTCGGCCTCAACCTCGACTATCCCAAGGGCGAGCCGGATATTCTGGAGATCTATCCGAAAGGCGGGAGCGATTGGATATCAGTGCCTTTGGCCGGCGAATGGTTTCCCGACGCCTTCGTCGGCCGCATGGCCAATGTCCAGCGCTTTGCATCAGGCGAAGACGATGAGTTGATAAGCTCGGTCGACGACGCCTGGAACACAATGGCGCTGGTGGAAGCGGCCTATCGTTCGAGCGCGGCGCCTGCGACGCCGATCGCGGAAAGGCCCTGATGGAACAGATCACCTATTTCGAGGACTACGAGATCGGCTCGTCACGCCTCACCAGCGGCCGCACCATCACCGAGACCGACTTCATCGTTCATGCCGGCCACACCGGCGATTTCTTCCCGCACCACATGGACGCCGAATTCATGAAGACGACGCCGTTCGGCCAGCGCATCGCGCATGGCACGCTGGTGTTCTCGGTCGGCATCGGGCTGACGGCGAACGTGATCAACCCTGTCGCCTTTTCCTATGGCTATGACCGGCTGCGCTTCATCAAGCCGGTGTTCATCGGCGACACGATCCGTACGCGCACCACCATCGCGGCCAAGGAGGACGATCCGAAGCGGCCTGGGTCGGGACGCGTGATCGAGCGATGCGAGGTCATCAACCAGCGCGGCGAGGTGGTGCTGGCGGCCGACCATATCTACATCGTCGAACGGCAGCCGGCGCAGAGCTGAGCTTCAGCGCCTACGAACCGGTGGCACGCTTGGTGATGCGCTCCAGCCCAAGCAGCAGGACCAGCGTCGCCGCCACCAGGATCATGGTGAGCGCGGCCCCGGCAAAGATGTCACCACGATCGGTGAGCGAGAAGATCGACACCGGCAGCGTCACCCAGCCCGGCGGATAGACCATCACGGTCGCGCCAAGCTCGCCCATGGAGAGCGCGAAGCTCAGTCCGAAGGCTGCAACCAGGTAAGGCGCGAGCAAGGGCAGCGTGACATGCCAGAGCCGGTAGGCTGGCCTCGCGCCAAGGCTTGACGCGACCTGCTCGAAGTCGGGCGACAGCCGCGCAAGTCCCGCCGAGACGTTGCCGAAGGTGAAAGCCGAGATCAGCACGAAATGCGCGATCATGACGATTGCGATCGTGCCGTTGAGCAACAGCGGCGGATGGCTGAACGCAACCAGCAGGCCGAGGCCGACGGACACCGACGGCACGGCGCTCGGGATGAAGAACAAGAGGCCGAGCAGCCGCTTCAAGGCCGGCCCTTGCAGGCGAAGCGACAACGCCGCCCAGGTACCGCTGATCAGTGCCAATGCACTTGCGGCGAAGCCGGTGACGAGGCTCGCCTTGACCGCGTTCCAGGCCGCGCCCTTGGCGACGTCGGCATAGTGCTGCGTGGTCAAGCCATTGGGAAGCACGCCGTTCCATTGGTCGGCGAGGCTGGACAAGAGGATGACCGCCAGCGGCGCCAGGAACAGCACGCCGAAGATCAGCGCGAAGATCACCCAGATGATCAAGCGGCCGGAGCGCGACCAGACCAGCATGGCTAGACTCCCAACCGGCCGGCGGCAAACCGGTAGAGACCGAACAAGCCGAGCGACAGCGCGATGTTGACCACGGCGATGATGCAGGCGACCTGGTAGGCCGATTCCTGGATCGCCTTGCCGTAGATCAGCAGCGGCAGGGTGATGACGCCCTTGGCGCCGATGAACAGCACGATGCCAAATTCGTTGACGGTGAGCAGCAGGCAGAGACTGCCGCCAGCGACGAGCGCGGGCACCGCCGCCGGCAGGATGACTTGGGGGACAATGCGGAACGGCCTGGCGCCAAGCACGCTTGCCGCTTCGATCTGGCCGCGATCGACCAGCGAAAAGGCGGCGAGCAGCGGCCGCAGGATGAAGGGTGTATACACCGTGACTTCCGCCAGCACGACGCCCCAGGTCGAATAGAGGAAATCGACAGGCGGCAGCGGCAGCGAGAAGGCCTCCATCAGCCCCGAGTTGAGCATGCCGGCGGAGCCGTAAAGGAAGGTGAAGGCAAGCGTCACCAGGAAGGTCGGCAGGGCGATGAAGGTGTCGATCAGCCGGGCTATGAAGCCGCTGCCGGGAAACGGCACGAAGGCGAGGATCAGCGCCAGCAGCAGGCCGACGATCAGGCATCCGGCCGTCGCCGCGACCGAGATCGTCACCGTGTTGACCAGCGCGTTGAGGAAGAAGCGCGAATGCAGGACGCGGATGATCTCCGCGACATTGGCGACACCGCTGTCGTCGAGGAACGCCTGGCGTAC